>JBJHDK010000017.1:0-38094 GCA_050486505.1 Fibrobacteria bacterium
TCCGTTCCACGGCAATTTCGCTGATGATTTTCTCGGGCGTGGCGTTGTCGTTCGCGGGGGGATTCCTGCTGTTGTGGTTGTACGGGTTCGCGGGATTCATGGACTTCTCCGTGTTCGGTGTGAACCTGCGCGAGTTGTTCCAGATCCGCCCCTACAACCTGAGCGTGGCGGTCTGGGTGGGGTTCATCGCGCTGTTCGGGATCGCCGTCGACAACGGGGTGGTGATGGCTGCGTATTTGCGGCAGAGCTTCGCCCGGCTGCGTCCGGCGAATATGGCGGCGGTGCGCGCGGCGGTGGTCGACGCGGCGTTGAAGCGCGCGCGGCCCTGTTTGATGACGACGGCGACGACCTTGCTGGCATTGCTGCCGGTGCTGACATCGCGGGGGCGGGGTTCCGATATCATGGTGCCGATGGCGATCCCCGCGTTCGGGGGGATGCTGCTGGCGTTGTTGACTTTGTTTTTGGTGCCGGTGTTGTATGCGCTGGTGGAAGAGCGAAGGTTGTTGCGTGCGCCATCCGGCGATCCGGTTGATCCGGTTTCAGGGGAGGTGGAGTCATGAGAAACCTGTTTGATGAGATCCGGTTTGGTGGCGGAGAGTCCGCCAAGTTTGTTCGTACTAAAGGCGGCTGCGCTTCGCAAGCATTCCTCCACGGCGGTCGAAGGGCTGTCCGATGCTCGCCGCCTTTCCGTGCGAACAAGTCTTGCCGTCCTCCCTGGATACTGGATGCGATCACGCATTCACGTCGCCCGATGCTTGCTCTTGTCTCACTCCTCTTTGCGGCCTTTGTGGCCATCTCCTCCCCCTACGCGGCCGAGCATCCCGTTCTGCGCGGGTACATCACCGAGGCGCTGGCCAACAACCCCGCGCTCAAGACCGCAGAGGCGGAGCGGCGTGCGGCGGGGGAGAAGGTGCGGCAGGCGGGCTCGTTGCCCGATCCCGAACTGTCCATCGGCATCTCCGTGCCGCCCATGGAACGCTTCATGGGCGACCAGGTCGCGAGCGTCTCCCTGATGCAAATGCTCCCCGCCTTCGGCACGCGCGTCGCGGCGAAGGAAGAGGCACGCGCGATGACCGCGATGCAAGGCGAAGTCCTGCGCGACACGCGTGACCGGATCACGTTCGAAGTCAAGTCCGCATGGTATGAATTCTACGCGGTGACGCAGGATGCGCGTGCGGCGGAAGCGGATCTCGAACTCCTGCGCGCATTGGAACGCATCGCTCTGGAACGCTACGGTGCCGGGGATGCGGGGTCTGCGTCGCCCCGGCAGGGGATGCAAGGTTCCGGCGCGGGCGGAGCGTCCGGTGCATCCGGTGCGTCCGCATCGGCATCGAGCGGCATGGCGGGAATGACCGGCATGGGAGGAGCGGGGGGGACGCCTTCGGGTTCGCCCTCCGCCGGGGGAACGTCGGGATCGGCCACCGGGATGGGTGGATCGATGGGCGGCGGCGCGATGTCCTCCGGCTCCGGCATGGCGGAACTGATGCGTCTGCGGCTCGACATTCTCGAAGCCGAGGATGCCCTGGAGCGCCGCCGTGCCGACACACGCGTTGCGGCGATGCGCCTGAACCGGTTGTTGGGTCGCGACGCGGGTGATGCCATCGAGGCCCCGGATAGTATGCGGATGGCGGAGATTTCCCCCATTCAAAACATTTCGACCGATCCGGAAGGTCTGGACAATCCAGACAGTCCGAACAATCCGGACATTACGGACAACCACCCGATGTTACGCATGCTGGAAGAAGAGTCGCGCGCGGGTGCTGCGATGGAGAAAATGAATCGCCGCATGGGTCTGCCCATGATCGGCGTGGGGGTGCAGTACGACTGGCTGCGTGAGCGCGAAGGTGGCATGGGCGCGGCCCCGGGCGGCAACATGTTGATGCCGATGGTTTCGGTGAGCCTGCCCATCTGGCGCGGGAAATATTCCGGTGCGGTGCGCGAGGCATCGTTGCGGCGTGAGGCGGTCGAGGCGATGCGCGTCGATGCGCGCGCGGACCTGCGCGTCCAGTTGGAGGAAGCACGTCGCGATCTCGACGATGCGCGTCGGCGGGTGGCCTTGTCGGCCGCGCGCGAGGAGGTCACGGTTTCGTTGCGTGACATCACGGCCGCACGCCAGGCCGCGGGCGAGGGGAGCGCGGAGCAGTTGCTCGAAGCGGAGCGGGAGTTGATGGAAGCGCGGAGACGCATTGCGCGTGCCGTCGCGGAGTATAACATCGCGGTCGCCCGGTTGGAGCGACTGACGGGAGGTGCACGATGAAGGCATGGATGCAGGATCGCAGGATCCAGGTCGTGGTGGCGTTGTTGCTCGGGCTGTTGCTCGGTTGGGCGGTCACGGGACGCGGCGGGGATGATCATACCCACGATGCCTCGCTGGATGCGGACATGATCGCAGCGGAGTCCGTGTGGACGTGCTCGATGCATCCGCAGATCCGCGAGAATCGCCCGGGCAAATGTCCGCTGTGTGGCATGGATCTGATTCCCGTCTCGGCGCGTCGAGGTTCCGGTGCGGCGTTCGATCCGTCCACGTACCGCATGTCGCCCGAGGCTGCGGCGTTGGCGCAGGTGCGCACGGCGCGGGTCGAGCGCGCGCCCTCCGAACGCACGGTGGAGTTGAACGGGCGCGTGACGGCGGATGAGCGCACGGTGCGCACGATCACCGCGGAGTTCTCCGGCCGTGTCGAACGCTTGCATGCGGACTTCACCGGGCAAACCGTGCGCGCGGGCGAACCCCTGTTGTCGCTGCATTCGCCCGAATTGCTGGCGGCGCAACGGGAACTGCTTGAAGCCGCGCGCCTGCGCGGGACGCATCCGGCCTTGCACGCCGCGGCGCGCGAACGCCTGCGGCAATGGGGAATTTCCGACGTACAACTCGACGCCGTCGAGCGCTCCGGAGAACCGCAGTCCGCGCTCGATGTGACGGCCCGCACGGCGGGCACGGTGCTGGAACGCAGGGTGTCGGTCGGCGATTATGTGGGACGGGGGGACGCCCTGTTGACCCTTGCCGATCTGGGGCGCGTGTGGGTGGTGTTCGATGCGTATGAGGGCGACCTTGCCTGGCTGTCGCGGGGGGACTCGTTGACGTTCACCGTGTCCGGGGTTCCCGGGCGAACCTTCCGCGCCGCCGTGTCTTTCGTCGATCCCGTCGTGGGCGCGCGCGCGCGCGCCGCGCGGGTCCGCGTGGAGTTCGACAACCCGCGCGGCGTCCTCAAGCCGGAGATGTTCGCGCGCGCGATCGTGCGCGGCCGTGCGGTCGCGGCGGACGTCGAGGACATGGTGCGCGTGCCTGCCTCGGCGGTGCTGTGGACCGGTCCGCGCTCCGTGGTGTACGTGCGGGTCCCGGATGAGGAGGATCCCGTGTTCGCGCTGCGCGAAGTGACGCTCGGGCCGCGTGCGGGGGATCACTGGTTCATTGCCGAAGGGTTGGAGATAGGCGAAGATGTGGTCGTTCACGGCGCCTTCGCGGTGGATGCCGCGGCGCAACTGGCGGGGCATCATAGCATGATGGCGCGGCCATCAGACGCTTCGATGCCTGAACTGGTGGAGCTTCCGGAGGCGTTCCGCTCCGCCTTTGCGCGCGTGGTGGATCGTTACCTCGACTGGAAAAGCGCGCTGGTGGCGAGCGATGCCGCGGCGGCCCGACGGTATGCCGGATCCCTGCACGGCGCGGTGGATGCTCTGGACGTGTCTGCCCTTTCGGGCCGGGCTCTGGAAGTGTGGCGCGAGCACGGGAGCGACTTCCATCGCGCCGTATCCCGCGCCGCCGCGACCGGGGACCTGGAGGAGTCGCGCGCTCACTTCCAGTCCGCCTCGGACGCGTTGATCGCGCTGCTTGAGCGCACCGGATCGCCGCGCGCCGGGCTGCACGTCGACTGGTGCCCGATGGCCGACGACGACCGGGGAGCCTTCTGGATCAGCGCGGAAGCCGAGCTCTCGAACCCTTACTACGGAGACGCGATGCTGCGCTGCGGCGAACGGCAGCGTGCAATCCCTGAAGCCGGAGGAGCCGCGGCCCCCTCGCCGTCGCGCGACCACCCGCGCACCCCGTCAGGACACGAAGGACATGTGCATTGATACAGTGAACCGTAAGGGCGACCTGCCGGGTCGCCCGATGATCGACAACAAACCCCGTAAGGGCGACCCGCCGGGTCGCCCGAACATCAATAAACCCCAAAGGAGCACCCCATGAAAACCCAAACCACCACCACAATCCTGACCATGGCCCTCGCGGTCATCGCCTTCGCCCTCGCAGGTTGCAAGAAGGAGGAACCGGACGCAGGCGCGACGCACGACGCGCAGGCGATGCACGCAATGCACGAAATGCACGCAAAGCATTCGCTCGACGCGATGATCGATCCGCCCGAGGGTTCGGCGCCCTACGCGGGGTTGCGTCCCGTTGCGGCGGACCGCGTGTGCATGGTCAACGACCAGGTGTTTTCCGATCCGCAGATTCCCGTGGTGGTCGACGGGAAGACGTACTACGGGTGTTGCCCCGCCTGCGAGGCGATGCTCGAGCGGGATCGCGGCATGCGCATGGCGGTGGATCCGGTGACCGGTGAGGAGGTGGACAAAGCCACGGCGGCCATCGGGGCATTTTCGGACGGAAGCGTGCTGTATTTCGCCAGCGTTGAGAATCGGGACGCCTTCGATCCCGCGACGATGCGGTGAGGTTGCGTCAGGATCGGGAAGAGCCGGAAATGTAACGCGTCAGGCCGCCTTCGCCTTCCGGCGGCGGGGCGCCCCCCCGTTCTATCTTTGCTCACCGTGAATACCCGCAACATCCTCGACCATGCCGTTTCGGGCGGTCGGCTCGAACCCGCCGACGCCATCGCCCTCCTGAACAGCGACGACTGGACCTCGATCGTCGCCGCCGGGCACGCCCGCCGCAACGCACTGCACGACCCCAAGGTCGTCAGCTACACCGGCTTCCGCGTCATCAACTACACCAACTTCTGCGATGTCGACTGCACCTTCTGCAGCTTCAAAGACGAAATCGAAAGTGATCGGGGGTACACGCTCTCCCTCGACGAGATCTCGGCCAAAACGGAGGAGGCCCTGGCGCTGGGGGTGGACCAGATATTCTTCCAGGGTGGGGTGAACCCGAAGTTGCCGTTGTCCTACTACACCGAGGCCTTTTCGATGCTGCGCGAAAAGCACGGCGTGGCCATTCGCGCGTTGTCGCCCATCGAGTTGAAGCGCCTCGCCGAGAACATCGCGATGCCGCTGCCGGAACTCCTGCAAACCCTCAAGGCAGCGGGAATGGGATCGGTTCCCGGAGCGGGAGCCGAGATTCTCACGGAGCGCATGCGCGACGTGCTGTCCCCCAAAAAACTTTCCGGTGCCGACTGGTGCGCGGTGATGGGTGAGTGTCACAAGGCGGGGCTTCCCGGTTCATGCAACATCGTGTTCGGCTCCGTGGAAACGCCGGAGGACATCGTGGAGCACCTGACCTTGCTACGCGACCAGCAGGACGCGACCGGAGGGTTCCTGTCCTTTATCCCGTGGGTGTTCCAGGCGCAGACCAAGCGCTTTCCGATTCGCCATGTGACTGGGCGCGAGTACCTGCGCCTGCTGGCGGTGTCGCGACTGTTCCTCGACAACATCCCGAACATGGAAGTGTCGGTGATGGTCATGGGCCGCGAACTGGCGGAGCTGGGCCTCACTGCAGGCGCGAACGACATCAACTCGATCGTGATCGAGGAGAACGTGTTGCGGTCGTATGGACTGAAGACGCTGAGGGCCGCGGAGCGGTTCATCCGCGAGGCGGGGTTTGAGCCCGCACGGAGAACCATGAACTACGAGTTCGGGCGGTATGCGGAGAAGGCCGTGACGTCGGGAGTCGGGAGTTAATGGGCCGACGAGGTTGTGGGAAGTTTTATCGGCAGAACATTTCAGGCTCACGACTCTCGACGCGCGATTCGCCTGATTCAGACGCGTCGCTTGACGAATGAGAAGTACGCGAATCCGAGAATCAGGAAGCCGTGAATGATGACGGACACCCAGCCCATCGAATTTGCCAGTCCTGAGAGAATCGCGCGGATTGCCACCACAAGCATGATGAAATTGGCCAAAAGTCCTCCCAGCAGGATTCCGGACATTGCGGAAGAATCCGCGGCAGCTCTGGATAACCAGTAGGTAAGAGCAAGGCCAAGCAAGACGGCACTTAAAAATTTTGCCATGAGCATCCCGGAGTAGGTCAGGCTCATGCCGTACATCGCCATGAATGAAGGCGCGGAAAAGAGCAGGGCAATGCCGAAGACGGCGGCGAGAGTGGCTGCGATGGTCAGGAAGACACTGCGTTTCATGGGTATTCCTTTGATGGTGTGGATGTGCCGCCCTGGAAAGGGGGGCGCGGCATCGTTAACCTACCGCAATATGGCTCTGAGTGTCTTGTCTTTTTGTGACGAATCGCTATGGACTTTCAGGGACTTTTGGGGAAAGCCGCAAATTCAGGGGCTTTGAGTGGCCGTAAGCCGTTCCCAGATCTCATCGACTTTGGAGCGTAACTCGTCCTCACTCCCCGTGTTCTCGATCACGAAATCGGCGAAGGGACGCTTCTGCTCCTCCGGCATCTGCGCCTGCACTCGGGCTTCGGCGGCGGGGCGGGGGAGACCCGTGCGGGCCATCAGGCGTTCGATGCGCAAGGGCTCGGGCGCGGTGACCAGGATCAGAAAATCGAGTTCGGGGCGCATGCCCCATTCCACGATCAGGGCCGCGTCGAGCACTACCCGGTTCATCACCCGTCGCGCGGAAAGAACCTGCTCGCGCACCGCCGCCAGCAAGTGCGGATGCACGAGCCGATTCAGGGTGTCGAGCGCCTCGGGATCGGAGAAGACGCGTTCACCCAGCCGCGCGCGGTCAAGCGTTCCTCCGGCGAGAAGGACGTCTTCGCCGAACTGCCGCGCGATCTCGCGCACCAACGCGGGCTCGGAGTCGTAGAGCGCGTGCGCGGTGCGATCCGCATCGACCAGCGCGCAGCCCTTCTCGCGCAGCATTTCCGCCACGAGACTTTTACCCGAGCCGATGTTGCCGGTGACGCCGATCGTCAGCTTCGTCACTTCGCCTCCACCCATGTCTTCCCGTGCCCGAGGTCGGCGACCAGCGGGACGGAGAGTTTCATGGCATTCTCCATCTCGTGCTTGACCAGCTTCGCCGCCGCGTCCACGGAATTCTCATCCACTTCGAAGACGAGTTCGTCATGCACCTGTAGTAGCATTGTGCAAGGCAGTCTCTTGTCCTTAAGCTTCTCGTGAATGCGGATCATCGCGATCTTGATGAGATCGGCCGCGCTGCCCTGGATGGGGGTGTTGGCGGCGATGCGCTCCGCGTTCTCGCGCAGCACGCGGTTGTCCGAAAGCAGGTCGGGGATGTAACGGCGGCGGCCTGCGATGGTTTCGACATAGCCACGCTTGCGGCCCGTCGTCACCGTCTCGGCAATGAACGAGTCCACGCGTGAATACGTCGCGAAGTAGTTGTCGATGAATTGCTTGGCCTCGGCATACGGGATCTTCAACTGCCCTGCGAGGCGGTGCGCGCCCATGCCGTAGAGTACGCCGAAGTTCACCACCTTGGCCGCGCGGCGCATGTCGGCCGTCACGTCCTTCTCGTCCACGCCGTAAAGTGCGGCCGCGGTGCGCGCATGGATGTCCAGGTTGTTTTGATACGCTTCGAGCAGCGCCTTGTCTTCGGAGAGATGGGCAAGCATCCGCAACTCGATCTGGGAGTAGTCCGCGCAGAGCAACACCTTTCCCTTCGCGGCCGTGAAACATCCGCGGATCTTGCGTCCCAGCTCCGTACGGACGGGAATGTTCTGCAAGTTGGGGTTGATACTCGACAGGCGTCCCGTGGCCGCGATCACCTGGGAATACGTGGTGTGCACGCGGCCGGTGTCCTCACGGATCAGCTCGGGCAGGGTTTCCACATAGGTGGAGCGCAGCTTCGTCACCTCGCGGTACTCCAGGATGGCCGCCACGATGGGGTGCTCGTCCGCCAGCCGCTCCAGCACACCGGCATCGGTGGAGTAACCCGTCTTCGTTTTCTTCCCCGTCTTCAGTCCCAGGTCGGTGAACAACACCTGCTGCAATTGTTGCGGCGACGCGATGTTGAACGCCTTTCCGGCGAACCCGTGGATTTGCCGCTCCAGCCGTTCGATCTCCTCCTGCATGTCCACCGAGAGACCGCGCAGGCGCTTCTCGTCCACGATGATGCCCGCGTCTTCCATCGACTTGAGCACGGGAAGCAGCGGCATCTCGATGGTCTCGAAAAGTTTCTCCTGCTCCTTGTCCTTCAATTCCTTCTTGAGGACATCCCACAGGCGCAAGGTGAAGTCGGCGTCTTCCGCGCCATACTCGGCCGCCTTGTCTTGCGGCGCGTCGGCGAAACTGGTTTGCTTCTTGCCTTTGCCGATCAACTCCTCGATCGGAATCATGCTATGGCCGAAGTGCCGGAGCGCGAGACTGTCCAGACCAATCTCGCGGCTGCCCGAGTTGCACAAAAAGGCCGCGATCATGGTGTCGGCGAGCTTGGTCGGAGCGTCCCAGTTCTTCGGCAGCAGTCCGTGGTTCTCCAGTACGGGGAGATCGTACTTGGCGTTGTGCAACACCAAGGTGCGTTTCGGGTCTTCAAGGATGGTGAGCAGGGTCTTTCTGACGGCGTCGAGTTCCAGGTTGGGGCCTTCGGTGTGGCCGATGGCGACATAATATCCCGTGCCCGGTTCCACCGAAAGGCAGAGCCCCACGAGCTTCGCCGAGCGGCTGTCGAGACTGGTGGTTTCGGTATCGACCGCGATGACCGGATGCTTCGCGATTTCCTTCGCGAGCGCATCCAGAGCCTCCGCGGTATTCACAAGGGAGTACGTTCCTCGCATGTTTCCACCCGTGTCCCCGACGTCAGGGCTGTCCGCAACGGATCCCCCCGGCTTCTGTTGTTGGGGTTGTTCATCCGGGTTCGGATATTCGGGAGGTTCACTCGCGGAAGAATGTCCGTTCGCGGCCGGCACCAGCTTCATCAGGCTCTTCAGCTCGTAGCGGAGCAGCAACTCTTTCAATCCGTCGGCGTTGACGCCGGGATAAGAGAGATCGTCCAGCGTCAGCGGGAGTTCCAGGTCGCAGTGCAAGGTCACCAGCTCCTTGGAGAGCCGCGCGTTGTCGATGTTGGCGAGCACCTTTTCGCGCAGGCCCTTCTTGGCGATGCTGCCGGCGTTCTTGAGCACGCCCTCGAGCGATCCGTAGGTTTCGAGCAACTCCACCGCGCCCTTGGGGCCGATGCCCGCGATGCCGGGCACGTTGTCGGAGCTGTCGCCGGTGATGGACAGGAAGTCCCCGATGTGTTCGGGCGGGACGCCCATCTTTTCCTTGACGGCTTTCGCGTCCACCACAAGCGAGTCCTTGTGCTGCTTCCCGAGATCGAAGAGGAAGATACAGTCGTTGACGAGTTGCATCATGTCCTTGTCGCGCGTGACGAGATAGCTGGTCCATCCGCGTTCACAGGCTTGGGTGGCGAGCGTTGCCATCACGTCGTCGGCCTCATAGCCCGCAAGCGAAACGGTCTTGAGTCCCGACTTTTCCACGAACTCGTCGATCATGGGAAGCTGCGCGGCCAGCGAGTCGGGCATGGGCGCACGATGGGCCTTGTATTCCACGTAACGTTCGTGACGCTTGGTCGGCCCCTTGAGGTCCTTGACGAAGGCGATGTGGTCGGGGCGACGCTCGGCGAGCAGACGGAGGATGTGCTGGGCGAAGCCGAAGACGGCGGAGGTTTCCTGCCCCTTCGAGTTCTTCAACGGCTGCTTGATGAAGGCGAAATAGGACCGGTAGGCAAGCGCGGAGACGTCGATGAGGTAGAGGGAAGAAGGCATTACGGGGGTGTTCTCCGGGGGATTTCCGTGCTGGGGGACCCCTGAAATCTACACTAGGGTCCGGGGCTCTTTGTGGGCACAATCCTCACCCCCAACCCCCCCGGCCCCCTTCCCCCTCTCCAGTTCAGCTGGAGAGGGGGAAGGGGGAGAGTGACTCTGCAGTTGCGACTTTCCCGGGGTTGGGGGTGAGGCTACCGTGGTCCCTCGAAGAATGCGTCGCAGGCGGCACGGAAGCGTTGCCAAAGCTCGCGTTCCACGGCGCGCGGCGCGGCGGGCGCGGCCTTCCATTGTGCCTGCAAGGTGCGGATCTTGTCGACGACTTCGCGGCGGTCGCCGTCCACGGGGAGTGATTCCGCTTCGGTGCAGATGTCTTCCTTGATGCGGATCCCCTCTTCCCGTGCTTCGCGATCCGCGGCGCCGCGCTCGCGTCGCCCGTCGAAGTAGGCGTCGATCGGCTTGCGGAAGCGCTCCCAGATTTCTTCCTCCTGCTCGCGCGGCACGGGGCCGATCGCCTTCCATTGCGCCTGCGCTTCGAGAATGCGCTGATACTTCTCGTCGTCGGTTTCGAGGGTGTCCAGCGACTCTACCATCTCGCACAGGGCAAGCTTTTTCTCCAGGTTGAGCGGGCGCTCCGCGTCCAGCTGCTCGTAGTGCGCGCGCCGCGCCTTGAAGAAGGTTTCACAGGCCCCGTGGAAGCGTTTCCACAAGGCCTCCGACTTGTCGCGCGGCACGGGGCCGATCGCCTTCCATGCCTCCTGCGCCTCCTTGATGCGCGCGGCGGTTTTCTTCCACTCCGTGGAATCCTTCAGGCTTTCCGCGAGGTCGGCGAGTTCCTGCTTGGCGCGCAGGTTCTCCTTGAGATGTCCGTCGCGCCGCTCGTGATACACCTTGTTGACGGCGCGGAACCGCTCCCACAACGCATCGGATTTGTCCTTCGGTACGGCGCCCATGTCTTTCCACGCCGTATGGGCCTCGCGGAAGGCTTCGCCGACATCGCGCCAGTCGGCACCTTCGTCCGCGATCAACGCCTCCAACCGCGCGCAGAGTTCCTCCTTGCGCGCGAGATTGGCCTCGCGCTCGCTTTCCAGCTCCGCGAAAAACTCCCGGCACTTTTCGTACAACGCGTCCGAGACCGTGTGATAGCGTTCCCACAGCGCGTCATTCGCGTCCCAGGGCACGGGGCCGATCGTTTTCCATTCGGCGGAAAGGTCCTTGAAGCGCGCGTACACGGGGCGCAGGTCCGCGTCCTGTTGCTCTTCCTGCGCCTTCAACAGGGCCTCGAGTCGGTCGCACACGTCTTCCTTCCGCTTCAGGTTCGACCAGCGGTTCCACTCCAGCGTGTCGCGGAGATGGTCGGAGGCGGTGTGCCAGCGCGCCACGAGATCGGAGGCGTCGGATCCGTTGGCATCGAGGCTTTTCAGCCATCCCTTGGCCAACCCCTGCAATTCCCGGAGCCGCTTCTCGGCGGCGCGCAGGTCGGTGGAGGCGGCGAGCGCGGCGAGTTCGGTGACCGCGGCCTCCAGGGACTCCGCGACAGTGCGGCGTGCGACTTCGAGGGAGTCGCGCAGGCCGTCCATTGCCCTTCCGAGGCGTTCGGCCAGCAGTGCGTTGCTCATCTGCGGCTCGACGTAAGCGGTCGCGGCAGCCCAGTCCTTCTGCAAGGACTTCATGCGGGCGGCGACGGTCTCCGGGTCCGGGATCCCTGACGTTGCGGCTTTCGCACGCAGGCTCTCGGCCTTGTCGACCAGCTCTTCCAGTCGTGTCCTGGCCGCTTCCGCCTGTTGCTGGCGCTGATCGGCGGTTTCCGCCTCGCGCTGCTTGCGAAGCTTTTCCTTGGTCACCCGTTCCTTCGCCAACCTGAAGCGCTCGCGCATGGGGTTGCCCTCGGGGCCGTGGCCGGCCTCGTCGAAGCGCCGGGACAGTTCCTTGACCTCTTCCGGATCTGCGGGGCGCGGGTCGGCGTAGATCGCCTCCATGCGTTCGCACAGGGCCGCCTGCGTTTCGAGCAGGGCGCGCTCTTCCTCGTCGCGCCGCCGCCGCTCCGACTCGGTCGCGACATGCTGTGCGTGGCGTTCGCGGAATGTCGCGATCTTTTCCCTGAAGCGCCCCAGCGCATCCTCCGCGACAGCAAGCCCCGCGGCCAAAAGTTCCTGCAAGCCTTCCTCCGCGTTTTCGACGCGGGAGAGCACCCCCTCCCAGTCGAATTCGGGATCGAGCCCCGAGGATCCTGTTGCCGCATTTTCGATGGTCGTCTCGAGCACCTTGAACCGGGCGCGGTTCAGCGCGTCCTCGTCCGGCTTTGCGGCTGCAGCGAGGACCCCCAACCTTTCCTTCGCCGCTTTTCTCGCCTCGGCGGTCACCGCGCCTTTCGCCACCGCTTCCAGTTGCGTCACGCGGGACAGTTGCTCAAGGGCCTTGAGGGCCAGGGGGGCGTCGGTTTCCTTCAGGGCGATGGCGAGCAGGGAACTCGCATGGGTGACTCCTGAGAACGCCGCAGTGCGCACGGCGGTGGAGGCCGCATTCAAGGCCAAATCTTCAAAGATCTTCTCCGCCGCGGCGAGGCTTCGGAGCTCATCGATCCATGCGACAGCTTTTTCCGTTTGTGCATCAGGAGCCGTGCGCGCCCACCCGGCCACGATTTTCACCAGCGCCTTGCGCACGACGTCCAGTACCACCTTGTCTGAATTGGAGGCAAGCGCCTTGCGCAGGTCTTCCTCGCGGACGAGCCGCTTCGCCGCGGCCAGGCGCACGGTGGGGTCGGGATCTTCGGTCGCGAGGTAGAGCAGGACATCGGTGCGGTTGTCCTCGATGTGCCGCGCGGCAGCGAGGCGTTTTTCGATGTCGCTGTGTTTCCATTGGGGGCGAAGCAGGTCGAGCAGTGCCATGGGGGGCTCCGGGGGTCGTGGCTGTGTCGGGGTGCGCGGTGGCGCGCCCGGTGTCGTGGTGCCGCCTCCGGGAAATCCGGGGGCGGAACAAGCATTCTAGCAATCGGGGGGAGTGACGACCGTCCGTATTGTCGGGAAGGGGACGGCGTTGTTTTCCGGACTTGCGGGGTGGCTCCCCGGACGCGCCCGCTGCTCGCACCAAGCGCCGCGGGGCGGCATGAGAAGTGATCAATGACCAGTGAACAGTAAAACCGGGACTCCCGGTTCCCATTGCTCACTGTTCACTGCATACTGTCCACTGTCCTCAATACTTCACCGTGCACCCGTACGCCCGGGTCGCGTTGGGCTCGATCGGGTTCCCGGCGAACCCGGCAGTCAGCGCATTGTCCACATAGGGCGTGGCGCCCTCGATGTCGGCCAGGCGTGAGGTCGGCTTGTCGTCGATGGCGCCGATGTACACCAGTTTCCCCTCGGGATTGATCACGTACATGTGCGGGGTCACGCGCGCCCCGTACTTGCGGCCCACCGTGCCGTCGGTGTCGAGCAGGTACGCCGTGTGCGCGGCCTTCTCCTTCGCGATGCGCTCCTTCAGTGCGGGGATCTCGAAGTGGCCCTGAGAGCCCGGCTTCGAGGAGTTGACGGCGTACCAGATCACGCCCTTGTCGCGCCACTTCTTCTGCAGCGCGGGCATGGTGCCCGAGTTGTAATGCTTCTTCACGAAGGGGCAGTCATAATTGATCCATTCGAGCACAACCCACTTGCCGGCGTGATCAGCGAGGGTGTGCTCGACGCCATCGACATCGGGCAAGGTGAAAGCCGGTGCCGCATCGCCCGGTACAGGAGTGGCGTGACCCTTCCCGCCTCCGTGATTGGCTGCGTGGGGAAGTGACATGAGAGCCAGGACCAGACCGAGTGTGGTGACGAGTGACTTTTTCATTTGGATTTCCTTTCTTCGTTCTTGGCGCGCAGAATCAATACGATAACGAGCACGAGGCCGATCAGAACAGCGAAAGTGCCCACCAGTATCCTGAAGTCCCTGCCCGTGGATGCGGAAAAATCAGTCGGCGCGGCGATCATGATTCCGGGAACGGTGTTTCCGTCCGGCAACTCCCATCCATCTGCGGCGGTGAGCACGCCTTCCACGAGCGCAGGTTGCGCCAACATCAGGGGGTCCCGATCCAGCGTGAGGACGACCTGGTTCCCCTCCACACTCAAACGTTGGGGGGCCCCGTTCTCGATGACACCCTGTTCATGGGGGAAAAAGGACACGCCTTCGGGGATTCCGTCATCCGGGCCAAGGGTCCAGCGGATTTCGAGCGTGTTGTCGCTATACACCGCGTGCCAGCGCCAGTCGGGTGCGGGAACCGGCATGCGCTCGAGGACGTTGTTCCATTCCTCCGCGCGGGATTCATCGATTCGGGTTTCGTCGACATCGACGGACAGCGAAAGCGCGGCGCTTTCGGGGATGCATTCGTCGCTGCAGATCAGCCACTCGGCGCGCGCGGACAACGTGTGCGGGCCCGGAAGCGCGTCGGCGGCGACGTGCATCCACAGGGGATACCACACCTCCGAGGTGTAGCCGAAGCTGGCGAAGGGCGGGTGTTCGATGCGTTCGGGGGAAATGAAGCCGATGTCGCCCGCGGAGAACCCGTGGGGCAAATCCCAGTCGAGAGTGGGGGCGAGGCCCGCGTCGCCGGGGTTCGACCAGTAGACATACCACCCGTCCTCGGGTACCAGGCGCAGGGCGACGCGGAAGGAGTCGCCGGGCGCGACCGAAGAGACGCGGGAAACCAGTTCGGCTTCCGCGTGATCGGTGCGGACGGCTTGTGCCGCAACGTGGGTTCCGGAAAGAATCGTGAATGGAATGAACAGGAGTGGTGTCAGCAAACGCATGGCGACAGAATAGCAGATAATCGTCATCAGGGCCACCCGCGAAAGCTTTTTGAACCGTTCTCCCTCGAAGGATTGCACCATTTTCGCCATCACGGAAACACATTGAAACATCGCGCCGATCAAGGAGGTTTTTGGCAAACGCAAAAAAGCCTCCCCGTTTCCGGGGAGGCCTTCATGTCCTGGCGAAGGATGTTGTCTCCAGCAGCGTGCTTGCGTCAGAAATCAGCGACGATCCCGGCGGTCATCAGGCGCGGCATGTTGGGGCGCAAGCCCGAGGGTGTGCGCGCGGCCATTCCGGTTTCGTCGAAGAGATTCTTCACCGAGCCCACGAGGCGCAGGTTGGGGGAGACGCGGTAACCTGCCGTCAGGTCGACCGTCATGTAATCGCCGATCTTCTGGTCGGCAGGGATGTCGCCGCTCCCGGCATTGATGCGCATGGCACCACTGTAGGCGGTGGCGACGTCAAGCGAGGCCGGGCCGTATTCCGCACCCGCGGCGACGAGCAGGCTGTGCGTCGCGATGTGGGGGATTTCGTCGCCCTTGGTGACGGTTCCCCAGTAGTTGCTTTCGAAGTCGGAAAGCAATTCGCCCTGGATGAAGGTGTAGGCAGCGCGCACGGGGAGCTTCACCGGCCCGCCGAGGGTGGCCGAGAGATCGTGGCCGCCGGCCAGTTCCAACCCGAGGATGCGGGCCTTGCCGCCGTTGAAAAGTTCCTGCGTGCTGGAACCACCGCCCGACGCGGTCTCCCTGCCCAGCAGGTTCGAGTAGTTGTGGAGGAATCCCGTGGCTTGCGCGTACGAAGCGCGGCCCGCGTAGCGCGCCCCGAGTTCGAAGTTGACGCTTTCCTCCGCGACTGCGGAATCGTTCGCTCCGGGTCCCGGATCCTGGAAGCCCTTGTGCACGCCGGTGAAGACATTGAACCCCGGAAGGACCTCGTAGCCCGCACCGAGTCCCCACACCAGCACGTCGGTACCCGCCTTGGTGCGGGTGCGATTGCTGTCGGTGCGGTTCGCATCGTTGCCTGTCCAGCGCTGTACTTCGTAGTCGAGCTTCTCGTAGCGCAGGCCTGGCGTTACGGTGAGACGGTTCCATTCCACCGCGTTCTCGGCGAAGAGCGACAGTGCCCGGGTCGAACTGACGCGGTTGTCCTGGCTCCCCGGTGCCCCGCGCGAGGCGAACGACATCACGCCGTTTTGCATGCCGTACCGCGAGTCATGCTGAAAGCGGTCCGATTCGTCGTAGTGCCAGCGGATGCCTGCATTGAGGGTGTGGCCGAATTCCCCGGTCGCGAAGCGGACTTCCGATCCGAGTTGGGCTCCGTACGACGTGTACTTGCGATTGTTGGCACGCACGCGGAACCCGTCGGAGTGGCTGGTGTCCCCGGTGAGCATGGCGTACTGGTCGGCGTAAGTGGTCGGGTCGCGCAATACGTTCGCGATCGACACCCAGCCATCGTCGGCGCTGTTGCGCACGTCGTTCAACTTGTACCAGTTGCGGTGCACCTGCTGCCGGTAAACACGTGCGGTGAGGTCGAGGTTTTCGAGCGGGCGGATGAAGTAGCGCGCCGAGAGCTGGTACTGGTCGACGTCGATGTCGTCGACCGCGGAGGCGGCGTAGCGGCGATAAGGGTTCGCATCGAAGTCGGCCTGGGTCAGACCGAGGTAGGTCTCGTTCGACAGGTGCTCCACGCGTCCGGCCTTCAGTTCGAGCTCCTGGTAGATGCCCACGCCAGCCGCGGTGCTCAAGCGCAGCTTGCCGAGATAGTCCGAGTGCACGAAGCCGGTGTTGTCTCCCTGGAAGTTGTCGGGGTAGTCCTTCGCGTAGCCGGGAAGCGTCTTGAACCCGTCGGTGCGCTGCTGGTACGTCTCCGCCAGCCAGCCCACGTTCAGCCATCCGAAGTGCGTCGTCGTTTCACCGTAGTAGGCATGCACCTTCGCTGAGGCATCTTCGCCGATCATCAGCTGCAGCTTGCCCGCACGGTCGGCGGGAACGGGGGTGGACACGAAGTTCAGCACCCCGCCTGTGGTCGAGGGACCGTAGGGCACCTGGCTCGAGCCCTTGCGCACCTCGACGGCATGCATGCGGCCGACGGTGGG
Source organism: Fibrobacteria bacterium (assembly GCA_050486505.1). Lineage (GTDB taxonomy): Bacteria > Fibrobacterota > Fibrobacteria > UBA11236 > UBA11236 > UBA11236. The sequence continues at coordinate 16,728 of JBJHDK010000017.1, forward strand.
GAAGTAATAGGCCGCCGGGTCGGAATACGGTGCCGGAGAGGAAAGGATCCCGTCCTCCATCACCGCGATCTTGCCTGCGCGGTCCATGGCAGTACCGCGGATACTGATGTTGGGTCGGGTGCCGTAGCCTTCCTCTTCCATCACCTGCACGCCGGGCACTTCGCGCAGCACGCGGTGGATGTCGGAGTAATCCTGGCGCTCGAGGGCTGCGCGATCGAGTGCCTGGGCACTGCCGGGCAGCTTGTTGCCGTTCTTTCCAAGAACACTCACCGAGTGGATGGCGAGGGTGTCCGTGGCGCGTTCTTCGGCCATGGTTGTGGCCGGTAGCGCCAGGGTCGCCGCGAGGACGGCGGTGGTGATGGTGCGGGTGCATGCACGGGGCATATCGGGGTCCTTTTGCTAGGATTAAATTAAGACTGTGTCTCAATCTTAAATAACCATGGAGAAGTGCGTCAAGGGGGGAAACGGGGGTGCTCCTTCCGGCCCCCTCCCTGCCCGGGATACCGGGGGATCCCCCCACGCCTTCCCATGAAACTTCGTGCAGAAAGGGGGCACGTTCCGGTGTCCGACCTTTCAGGAATCCGGGATGAAACTGCCGTTTTTTGCGCGCAGGAGCTTGGCACGCTTCTTCCAATGGGTTGGCGCGCCGCACCGTCGCGGCGTGAGGAGGAGCGATGTCGATCCGCCGCCATGAAACCCTGAAGTCATCCTGCGGGCGAGTGTACCGGGTTGGACGCATCGTCATCCTTGCGCTGACGTTTGCCGTGGCCGATCCGGAACCCCGGGAGGGGCCGGACGAACAACCCGAAACGGCCGCATCCGCTGCAGGCGCGTCCGCACGCGAGGACCGGACATTCGATGTGGTGCGCACGACCCGGAACGCCGACCTGCACGCGCTCAAGGAACGCGAGGCGCGTGAGCATGACCGGCGCGCGCGCCTGCACCAGCTCGGCGCCATTGCCCGAAACCCCGCGGCGATCGACACGCTGCCCGACCTGACTCCGGAGGAGCGCCGCGTGGTGCACCGCCGCCACCGCACCCTCAACCCGCTCGACTGACCGGAGGTCCCCATGCATCCCAAACTCTCCCCACGAACTCTGGCGCTCGCCCTGGTCTGCGCGCCCGCGGCCCTGCATGCCGCCGCCACGGGTCTCGGCGCCGGAGGCCCGTCGCTCCGACTCGAGCCCGGGCAGGTCGCCACGCGCGCGGCCCCGTTCACCGGAAACATCTACCAACCCGGGGGAAGCGGCGGTCCGGTCGTCGAGAAGACCTCACTGTTCACCGGCCAGCCGCAATACGCGGTTCCGCTGCACGTTCTCCGTGCGCGCGACGGCATCGAGTTTCCGATCGTAGTGACGTTCTCGGGCCCGACCTTTCCCACGGTCGAAAACGACAATGAACGCGCGCCCGCCGGTTGGATCGGCACAGGGTGGTCGCTCGACATCCCCTACGTGGCGATCAACCACAAGGGGACGCGAACCTACGCCGACGATGTCATCTTCTGCAGCCTCGGGCCCCGCGGAGGAGGACAGGTCCTGCGCGAGCCCGAAACGGGGCGATACTACCTCGCCACGGCCCCGGGAATCCGAATCGACGTCGACACGGTGGATAACCCCGCCTCGCCGCTCTTCGGTCAGATCAAGTCGTGGACGTTCACGCTTCCCGGTGACGGCAGTCGCCTCGTCTTCGGGAATGCCGATGTCGACACCGTGCATGACTCGGAGCGAACCCTGCGCCATGCCGGAGGCATGATCCTTGCCAGCCCTTATCACGGGAATGCTTCGAAGCCGTTCATTTACCGCTGGGACTTACGCAGGGTCGAGGACGAACCGGGCGTGACCGGCATTGATCTCGAGCACAAAAAGTTCGCGGAGACCCTGTGGAACGGCGAATCCTACACGCGGGAATCTTATCCGTCTTCCGCGACCTGGAGGGACCGTTTCGGAAACGAGATCTCCAGGGTGGAATTCGAACTGCAGCCGCTCGAAAGCGGGGAGTTCATGGGGTGGCCGGTCGGGGCGGCGAAAAGCACCCAGCGCCTTTTCGGCACGCAGAGGCTGGCGGCGCTTTCCGTGTTTCATGAGGAAGAGCGGTACGTGAGGATCGCCCTCGAGCACGAGATCGTGCAGATGCCGCACGGGATGAAGGGGGTGCTCCGTGCGGTCACTCCCGCCTTCGGGGACGATGCGATTCCGGGGCTGGGGTGGAGTTTTTCCTACCGGGACTCCGACCTGCTGCTCGAGAAGGTCACGACGCCCTCGGGAGCCGTCGAGGAATACGTGTACGAGCCCATCGACCTGGGGGGAACGGCCGCGCAGCAGGAGGTCTACGGATCACCCTTTCGCAGGGAAAACGGGCAGCCGGTCTTTGCGTTCGGGTCCTCGAACGACTGGTTCGTGGAATCCGGCTGCGACGACCGATTCTGCCATGAGGTCCTGCGCTACCGAAAGTCCGGAGGCCGTGACACGGTGTATGTCAGGGTCACCCATAACACCGGGAACTATTTCGACACCGGAACAGTCGCATTCACCAGGACGTTGCACGCATCGGGCACGTCATATGACGAGTGGCAGTTTCTGCGGAACGGGAATTACTTCGTAATCGCGAATACGCGCCAGGGGACGGTCGAGATTCGGGAGTGGGACGGGCGCGACTTCGTCCGCACCGATACGCTTGCAGGTGAGTCGGGAGATCCGCTGCGCGGGTCATTCGCCGCGAAGATCGACGTGACCGCAATGCCAGGATTCCTCCTGGTTAACAGGATCGAATCCACCAGAAGACTGTGGGTCTATTTGCGGGATCCATTGACGGGGAAATGGAGGAATCAGACCACGGGAAACCGCAGCGACGAGACCTGCAAGCTCGACAATCCCCCGCAGGGTGCGGACGATCCGCGCCCGAACTCCACCTGCTTCACATGGAAATGGCCGGTCCGGGTCACGGCCGGGGAATCGATGTTCGCGGTGCACACCGTGGACGAGAACCTGGTGTACTGGTTCGCGTTGAACGCGGCAGGGGATGCCTTCGAGCCGATCGGCCATCTCATTCCCTTTCTTCCGGGAGGGATCCAGGAAACGCACGGCGGCAACCCGGTGCCCCAGAACTGGAATCACAAAATCGTGGATTTCCGGCTCTTCGGGGAGCATTTGGTCGTCAAGAGCCGCATCCAGAATCCGACGCGCTCACGCTACGACATCTTCCAGTTCGATGGCGCCGCCATCAGAAGGATCGTGGAACTCGGCTGGGAACGCGATCACCTCGATCATGCCTTCAACGCCTCGAACGGCACGACGCACGATCGCAACCTCTGGTTCGCGGGCGACTACTTTATTCACGCGAACACGCATCCCTCCGTCTACAACAGGATCGAGTACTGGCGACGCGTGCAGACCGCCGACAGCGTGTGGTTCCAGCTCTCGGACACGCTCCGGACGGATATCCAGCACGAAGGGGACCAAGATACGCGCATCGTTGCATCCGCGCGCCATGTGTCCATCGAGTATTATCCCAGCGATAGTTTCCGCCGCGGCCTGCAGCCCGATGCTTATCCGGTCGTCGTCGGTGGAAAATATGCCAGCTGGATTTACCACATCGCGGACGACGGTTCCATCGTGCAATTGCACGACAGCCTCTACACGCATGCCTGGCCGGGCGGGGGCTGCCAGACGCGCCTTTGGAACGTCACCTTCGCCCCGACGGACAATGTGTTTTTCGGGTCGACTTCGCGGGGAGATCCGCCTGAATGCCATTGCACCACGGCCTGCTACGCGGAAAGGTATTCCGTGCGCGCCAACAGCGCCGGGCCAGAAGCCTACTCGCGGCGGTTGCTCGACGACCCTGTCTATTCCGAATCATACTTCCTGCACAATGCCTTGAGTGCGGGAGCGCGCCTGGCACTTTGGATTCGCATCGTCAAGTTCACGGGCCATCCGGGCATGGGTTACGTCTATTCCCGCCGCTACGCGTTCGACGGACGGGGTTACCATGGGGCCCCGGCGGCGAGCGTGGTGCGCAGATTCATCCGCCACGCCATGCCGGACGCCTTCCACCCTCCGATCGTCACGGAATTCATGTACATCACTGATCCAGATTCGGCCGTTACGGCGTTTAACCACAATACTCTTGTCCCCCAGTTCGAGCGGGTGCGCACCATCCGTTACGGCCTGCCCGGCGGGACGGAGTATTCCCTGCATGTCGATCACCGCGGCCACAAGCTACTCTTCGATTCCGCTTCCCTGGGCGGTGTCGTTCGCGCCACGCATTTGTACGACGCCTCGGGAGATACCGTTTCCTGGAGCGCCACTCAACGCGAACCGGCATACGCGCGCGGCTGGTTCCTGCATGGTGGTCGCGACTCCGCCGTGCAGGACTCCTGGCCTCGCGGCGTGGCCGTCAATCGCATCCGCGAAGTGCACTCGCGCACCTGGGGCGATAACCGCTCCCGGCGCACAGCAGCGGCAAGGATGCATGCCTACGACGATGTGCTTGAGGTCCCCTTGATCACGGTGTCGGAGCAGGGAGACCGCGCGGCGATTCGCCAGATCTTTCTCGATGACGGGAGACCGTTTCTTGAAATCGGCTACGACTATCCCGTTCTGGAGCTTCCGGGAGAATCGGCGCTTCGTGCGCACGGTCTGGGTCAGATCCGGTTGCCGGTGGATCCGTCCTCGGGAAGGTATGTGACGGCCCGCGCCGGCATCGAGCATGATCCCGTGTTCGAACGCAAGGTCGCCCGAGTGATTGAATGGCGCGATGTCGGCGGTAGCCGAGAGGACGAGGAGTTGCGGAAGGGAGTCGTGCCGGCCTTTGATCCGGATGACGGCCTGTTCGTCGCCTCCGAGGTGGTTCGGCGCGACTCGGAAGGGAAACCGCTGGAGACGCGTCGGGAGCTCGCCCCCGGAGTCTACTGGTACGCATCCGTTTTTTACGGAGGCCGTGCGGGCTTGCCGGTGGCCGAAGTCAGGAATGCTCGCCGGGAAAACGTCGCCATCTTGACGGCCGGGAACGGATCCGTGCCGCAGCTTGCGGGTATCGGACCACAGGGCAAGCTTGATGCCGATACCGCCTGGAATGCGGGTGGAGCATTCTTCGCCGCCCATCAGCCTCGCACCGGGAGATACAGTATCATGGTTCCCCCGGGAGGCGAGCCTTACACGGAGATCCCCCTTGTCGATGTTCATGAAAACGGCTTTGGCTATGTCGTATCGGCCTGGATCCGTGGAGAGGCGGTTCATCCTCCGGTTCTTCGTGTCTCGCGACATCATGGAAACGGAAGCGCACAGAACGATACGATCGCGACCCCTGTTGACGGAAGCTATCAGCAGGGAGCCTGGCAACGGTGGGAGATCCGTTTGCCGAATGCCTGGCTCGTTGCCCAGGGAATGTTCGGGGAGGGATCCGGAGACAATTTGAGGGTCTCGCTTCCTGCGGAGGGAACGGGGAATCATTTTCACGTCGATGCCGTGGTCGCTCGCCCCGATGACGCAACATTTTTCCTCACAGCCTATGACGCTGCGGGGCGTCCCACGCACAGTACCGACACTCACGGTCAAACCGTGGCCCACGAATACGGAATCGCGGGGCAACCCGTTGCCACACGGGATGAGCGTGGGCGCGTCTTCGCTCAGGAAGGCGCGAACCGTGTGGCTGAAAATCTGGAAGAGTAGGGCGTTGGATGAAAAAATGGACTTCACATCGTTTCACTTCTTTCAGTTGTGTGAGGGGGCAAATGGCGTTTTCCTTCCGTAAGGGGAACCTTGTCGGTCGGCACGATTTTCCCATGGGAAGAAGGCCACCCGAGCAGGCAACGGAGCCTGTTCGGTACAGGGAGAACGCATGATGAGGACGCAATGCAGGTTTTCGTGTTCCACAACGTTTGGGGGGAGAGGTTGAGCGCCCCAATGCTTCCCCCGGCTTCCGTCCACGCCGAATCGCCTCGCATGCAGGTCACCGGCGCGCTGTGGATGTCCCCCGCGCATTCGATGCCGATGGCCTCGCATGTCTGCAGTGGGCTGCACGCGCCTGGCTCTCCGCTCGAGGCTGTGTTGCGCCTGGCGGGGGCGATGGCCCGGCGCGAGGCGCCCGTCTTGTTGCACGGCGAAAGCGGAACGGGCAAGGAAGTGCTCGCGCATTATCTACACAGCCGCAGTGATCGCGCCGAAGGGCCCTTCATCGCCGTCAACTGCGCGGCGATCTCGCAGGGCCTCGTCGAGAGCGAATTGTTCGGCCATTGCAGGGGCGCGTTCACCCACGCGCTGGCCGACCGTCCCGGCTACATCCGTCAGGCGCACGGGGGCACCTTGTTCCTCGACGAGGTCGGCGACATGCCGACGGAAATCCAGGCGCGCTTCCTGCGTGTGCTTCAGGAGAAACGGGTGCGGCCGGTCGGCGGAGATCACGACGTGCCCGTCGACTTTCGCCTGATCTGCGCCACTCACCGCGATCTGGAGGCCGAGGTACGGCACGGACGATTTCGGGAAGATCTCTATTTTCGGCTGCGCGTCCTGGAGCTCCGGCTGCCGGCCTTGCGCGAGCGTCCTGTCGATATTCCGTTTCTCCTGCGGGAGTTTCTGACGGAACTGGCGGGTTCCGAAGTGGCCGAACGTGCCCTGCTCGAACTTCCGGTGGCACTATTGCATTACCACTTTCCCGGAAACGTCAGGGAGCTGCGGAATCTGGCGGAGCAGTACGCGGCTTTTCATGAGCTCGGAGGCGGTTGGAGCCGGGTGCTCGAGTCCAGGCTCAGGCCGGCGTCCATGGTGCGCGAAACGATGCCGGAATATGCCCGCCATATCCGCACGTCCCGGTTGACGCATCAAGACGTCCTGGCCGCGCTCGAGGCGTGCGGGTATCACAGGGCCCGTGCCGCCGCCATGCTCGGGGTTACCCGGCGCACGCTGCAGTATCACCTCGCGCGCCTCAAGGACGGCGGCTAGCGGTTCTTGTAGTAGTCGCTGATCGGAAGGTCGGTTCCGTGAAGCTTCTTCTTCATCTCGCTCACGCGTTCGAGCTGTTTCTTTTCCTCGCGCGTCAGCGAGTCCATCCCTTGGGTGCTGATCTTGTGCAAGATGGGGTCGATGTCTTCCATCGCCTCGCGCAGCTTCTCCCCGTCGCGCATGGCTTTTTCCCAGCGGTTGCGATTTTGGCGTTGCTTCCACTGCGCGAGAAAACCCCCGCGAGACGGGGACCAGAACCAGCGCAGGTAGACCCACCCGAAGAGCGCGCCGCCGAGGTGGGCGATGTGGGCGATGCCGTCGTCGGCACGCAGCAGCAGCAGCGAGATCACGACGAAGATGAGCACCGCGACGCGCACCGGCACGGGGAAGAGGAAGAACATCAGCAATTGCTGGTCGGGATGGAAACGGGCGAACGCGATGAGCAGGGCGAAAATCGCTCCGGAGGCCCCCACGATCACGGTCGGATTGCCCGTGGCCCCGTAGAAGACGAGGGAGAGCACCCCGGCGAAGGATCCGGAGAGCAGATACAGGATCCAGAAGCTCCGGTCCCCCATCTCCCGTGCCACGGGAGTGCCGAACATCCAGAGCATCAGCATGTTGAAGGCGATGTGCAGGATGCCGTTGAAATCGTGGACGAACATGTAGGACACGAGGCGCCAGACCTGGTATTGCTGGGTCACGGCCCATGGATCGAGCGCCATCAGGGGGACGAACAGGGCTCCGCGCGTCAAGTAGTCGATGAGGAAGATGCCCACGTTGGCCATGAGCAGGATACGGACGGGAGCGGGGAGGGCGGAGCCGGCGGTTCCGAAGTTGGGTCTCACGATGACGGGTTTCCTTTGGACAGTTTGCGGCGGAGGGTTTCCTCGATTTCGGGAGGCACGAACTCCGAGATGTCGGCTCCCAGCGACGCGAGTTCGCGCACCAGGCTCGAGGCCAGGTAGGTGTATTGTTCCGAGGGCATGAGATACACGGTCTCGCAACCGGGGTCGAGTTTCTTGTTCATGAGCGCCATTTGGAACTCGTACTCGAAATCGCTCACGGCGCGCAGCCCGCGGATCAGCACCTGCGCCTTGCGTTCACGCAGGCAATCCACCGTCAGGCCCGCGTGCGAGAGGACTTCGACGTTCGGGAGGTCGCGGGTGCAGGCGCGAGCCATGGCGACGCGCTCCTCCACGGTGAAGAGGCTCGCCTTGCGCGCGTTGACGGCGACCACGACGTCCACCGCCTCGAACAGTTGCGCGGCGCGGCGGATGATGTCGAGGTGGCCGTTGGTGATGGGATCGAATGTTCCCGGGTACAGGGCTCGGGCCAATGCGGTCTCCGGTTGACAGGGATCCCGTAAACTAGAAACCCGCGCCGCTTCCCGTCCCTTCGAGCAGAGCGAGGGACGATTCTCCGTAGGTCAGCACGCGCGCCGCGGCTTCCGTCCAGCCCGGAGGGTTGCGCGACGGGAATTGCACGACGGCCAGCCCTCCCTCTTTCAACAGCGGCAGCACGTCGGCGCGCAATCCCGTGAAATCGAGGCCGAAGGGCGGGTCGGCAAAGACGATGTCGAAGCGCCGCCCCGTGGGTGAGGACGATTCGCGGGCGCAAAAGGCGCGCGCGTCCTCCCGTTTCCATTCCAGCGCCTGGTCATCGGCGCCGCGCGCGAGCAGGAGCTTGCAATTCGCGTCGAGCGCGCGGAAGGCGGCAGGGTGGTTTTCGATGAGAAGGACATTCGCGGCGCCCCGGCTGAGGGCCTCGAGGCCGACGGCGCCGGAACCGGCATACAGGTCGAGGAAGCTGCTGTCCTCGAAGCGGCCGCGCAGCACATTGAACAGCGCTTGGCGCACCTTTCCCGAGGTCGGCCGGGTCAGGTTCATCCCTGAGGGCGTTTTCAGTCGCGAGCCCTTGAACCGGCCGCCAGTCAGGGTGAGGGACATGCGGCCGAAAGATAGGACCGGCCCCGCGGTTTCAAGGATGCTGCGGGGGGAGGGCGGTGCGGCGCACCCGCGGCGGGGTGATGCTGTTGGTCCACTGCACCGAGAGAAGGTGGGACGCATAGGTTTCGCGGGGGTTCCATTCCCCATCCACTCCCTGCCGGGACGGGTTGTCCGCGACGATGCGCCCGTAGCGCAGCGCGACGCCGCTGCGCCAATGTTCGCCAGCCTGCCATTCCTTTGCGGCGCCAACGCTGAAGGCCGGGCCGATCCGCGTCCTGACGCTCGACGTGCGTGATTTCAGCCCGACGATGCCGGCACCCGCCATCGCCGTGACCGAAACCCCGTGCGGGTGCAAAAGCCATGTCGCGCCGGGTCCCACAGCCATGTCGAGCATCAGGTAGGGGCGCATGAAGCCGCTTGCACCCGCGGAGTCGCCCCCGGAAAAACTCCATCCGGGCATCGGCGTGATTCGGGTCGCCGCTCCGAAGGTCACGAAGAGCTGGTCCCGAAGATGTGCGGATTTCCCGAGCAGGGGAGATTCCATGGCGATCCATCCGGCTCTCAAATCCAAGGCCAAACCCATCCCGCTGAAACGCACGTCGGGACGGTCGGATCCCGGATCCTGCGAAGAGGCGGGCTTCGCGGTCGTGAGCACGGGCGACAATCCGGCTCCGAAGGCGAACAACAAACCGTCCTCGTGCGGGGTGCCCGCCGCCAGTGCCGGAACGCACGAAAGCAGGAACGCACAAACAGCGACGCCGCCGCCCCCCCGCGCCGGGAGGTCGATCGGGGAGCGTGCAGGACGACGGTTCATCGGGACTATGTGGAGGCGGTCGGGAGGTTCGGCTCAACGCGTGTACGCCAAAATGTCGAGAACAGTCACCGTTTCACCGTCGACGACGTCGAGGGTCACGCGGCGGATCGCGAACGGCGAGGCGCGGTGGCGTTCCATGTTGATGAATTCGCGCAGGGCCTCGTGTTCGCCGCGCAGGACGACGCGCAGCGGATGCGCGGTCAGCCACGCGGAAGACGCGGGTTCTCCCGCATCGGGGGTTCCGGGCGCGAGCCCGTGCTCCCGCGCGGACTCGAGGAACCTGTCGAGGCTTTCGCGCAGGGAATCACCGTCGAGGACGCGGTTTCCCGCGTCATGAAGAGTGTCCCGGGAGAAGCGGAGCGATCCGGCGAAGAGGAAGGCGTGGCCCTGTCCGTCTTCCGCGGGATCAGAGTGGCTGAGACGAAGTTCCATTTCGGGGAGGAGCACCAAGGACTCCTGAATGCGGCTCAGAGCCGCATCGGAGGGAACGGTCCCCCGAAGCCGGAACTCCCCGGGAGTCAGGAAGACCGCGTGCGTGATGACTCCCCCCGGAGGGGTCAATGCTTCGAGTTCGTACAGCCATTCGATGGCGTTGGACTGTTGCCCGAACACGACCTGCGAGGCCTCCAGCTCGAGTTTCAGGCGCGCCGGATGGGGCGCGGCGCGGTCGGCACTCGCGCGAGACAGGAAGCGCTCCAGGGCTTCCGGGTGCATCCAGAGATATGCGCCGCCGGCTCCCAGATATGCGCCGCCGGCGCCCGCGAGCAGAACGAGCAGCACCACGACGATGCGCTTCCACGCGCCGGAGGTCGGCGACGTTGTCGCGGGATCGGCGGCATTCCCCGCATCCGGCGTTTCTTCGGGAAGGTTGCGTAACAGGTTGAGGTGAATCATCGGGGTTCCTCCGTGAGGCGCAGGGCCATGCCGACCACCACGGCGAAGGGCGCGCCGGGGTGCGCGTGGGAAAATTCCGTCGGATCGGGCGCGGCAAGGTTGCGGTAGGGGTTGAGCAGCGTGCAGGGCACGGGCGAACGAACCTTCACCAGGTCACGGAAGTCGGGGTCGGAGGTGAGATCGCCGCAAAGCAGGATCCGGTCCGGATTTCCCTCTCCGCGGGCGCAGGCGTTGAGATCCTCGACGACGGACTGCGCGCGTTGCAGCAGGCTTTCGGCCCGTTCCTGGGGATCGTCTCCAGCGGGTGCATTCACGTGATGCCGCCGCACGGCGGCACCCGCGAAGTCCCCCCCCTGCGTGCGCACGCAGGTGGTCGCATGGTGGTCGGCCTTGATGAGGCAGGTGTCGTCGTCCTTGAACTCGGGGTAGTTCGCCGTGAAGGCGTTGATCAACGCGGTCGCGTCGAGGTCCACGGCCTCCAGCGGCGCGGGGGAGACCGCGGCGGCGGCGGATCGCAACGTCCCGAGTTCAGTGCGGCGGAAGGCGGCCGTCAGCCAGGTTTGCGAACCTTCGGGAGCCTGCCTCCTCGAGGCTTGCCAGTCGAGGGCGTAAAGATCCACCGGGCGGGCGAGATAGCGGGACATGTCCCAGCGCAGTGCATCGCCGACATCTTCGGTGTCGGCCGGAAGATCGATGAGTCTGAGAAATCCGTGGCAGAGCGGGACGGAGGCGGTCAGGCGAGCGACCCGGCCTCGGGCGGAGGCGAGAAGCGTGCGCATTTGCGCTTCGAGGTGCTCCGGATCGCGCCAGTGGCCGGGTGCGAGCGGGAGCATGGAGGCCGATGCCACGCGCCGTTCATCAGGAGACAGTTCCGCGAACCGTAGCGTGGAGGGGCTCCATTCGAAGGCCCCGACGGTTGATCGCGACGTCTGCATCGGCGCAATTCTACCAACATTTCCCGGCGATCCCAAAGCGCTTCATGGGGGGGGCTTCCCGGGCCGCGAAGGGTCGGGGGGCGCTTCGCGCGGCTGCCGGGCAGGCCGGGGCTCAACCCTGACGTGCGGGCGCAGGTCTTCGAGCTTCTTCGGGCCGATGCCGCGCACCTGGAGCAGGTCGTCCACCTGTGCGAAGCGTCCGTGGGTCTCGCGGTGCCGCAGAATCGCCTGCGCGGTTGCGGGGCCGATTCCCGGCAGGGTGACCAGGATCGATTGGTCCGCGGTATTGATGTCGATGGGGTCGCGAACCGAAGATCTTGCGGTGACGGGTGCCGATGGGCCGGGGAGCTTCGTTTCCTCACGGACGTCCGTTGGCGCGGGTGCGGCAGCCCGGTTGCGCGAGCGGTACGCGGCGTCGCAGGGGAACTCCGGGTCGCCCTGTTCTGCGCGGGCCTGCAACACCCAGGCCCGCAAGGTATCCAGGTCTTCGACCGGGCCGAAGGCCGCTCCTGAACGTTCCCAGGCGTGCAGTGCCGCACCCGTCACGAGCAACGACGAGAGCACGAGCGCCGCGGCGCGCTCGCTCGCGGTGAGCCGGGGCAGGCGCAGCAGAAGTCTTGAGGGGAATCGCTCCGGAAACTTCACTCTCGGGAACAAGGGCATGCGGAGGAGCAGACGGCGGCGAAGGCGCAGGGGGCGGGACGGAGTCGGCATCCCGGGAATCTACCGCTTTCTCTGCGGCCGCGGCGTGACAGCAGTCACACCTTCGTGTCTCGTCAGGGGTTCTCGAGGATCCACGCAGCCACGCGCCGCGCGGCTTCGGATCCGGGATCCCTTGCCATCGGGATCGAGCCGGTGGTGTAAGCGCGCCGTGTGAAGGGCGTTGCGTTCCAGGTCGCGGCTCCGAAGGAGAATGCGCAGGCGCCCGATTCCGCATCCGCTGCGAACCGCAGGTCATTGACGTACACCAGTCGCGCCGCGCCGCTCGCAGTCACATGCTCGCGCGTTCTTCGGTAGTCGTAAGGGTCCGGTGAAACCCGGTCGAGGCGCAGCAGCAGCGAACCGAGGGTGGAATCCACGACGGCAATGGCGCCTGCTTCGTGGAGGTGGCGCGTGATCTCCGCGGCGAGCCTTGCCGGGAGCGTCGCATCGGGCAGGGATGGCGTGGCGCCGGCCTGTCCGCAGCCGGCCTCGATGGAGACGGCCGGGGCCACCGCGACGAGCAATGTCCCTGCCCGCGCTGCTCCGGGCAGGGAGAGCGCGATGCAAAGGGTTGACAGGAGAATTCGAATGGCGGGCATCAGGCCTCCGAAGCATGGCCCGAACGAGAGAGGCCGGCGTGTGACGGCGCACACTCCCTTGGGAGGCGCGCGGGACAAGAATACTATATACGCCCCGTGCAGGATTCACCCGGACAGGAGAGCGAAATCGAAAACAAGGCCCTCGTCCTGCTGGGCGGAGGCATGCCCAAGGCCTATTGGTACGGGACGGGGGGACTCCCGGCATCGGGGCTGCGTCCGGGGACTTTGGTCGAGGTTCCCCTCCGGGCAAAGCAGGTGCCCGGTGTCGTGATCGAAACCGGAAATCCAACACTGGATTTCGAAGTGCGCCCGGTCGCGCGCCTCGCGCCAGAGGGCGCGCACGTTCCCGCGCAGTGGATCGAACTGCTCCGCTGGATCTCTTCCTATTACCTGACGCCGCTTCCGCTGGTATTGCAGGCGGCGCTTCCCAAGGTCGCGACACGCTTTCTGTTCCATCCTCCGAAGAGGGTTGTCAAGCGCAAGGGAAAGATTCCGGAGTCCCCCGCCGAAGCGGCGACTCCACCGCTCACCCCCACGCCACCCCAACAAGAAGCCATCGACCGCATTGCCTCCGCGATGGACGCGTCCGCGTTCAAATCCTTCCTGCTGCACGGCATCACCGGCAGCGGCAAGACGCTGGTGTACCTTCACCTTGCGCGGCGTGCGCTCGACGCGGGCAAGCGCGTGTTGGTGCTGCTGCCCGAAATCGCGCTCACGCCGCAGACCATCGGTCGCTTCGAGGCCTTTCTCGGGCGCCCGGTGCAGGCGTTCCACAGCGGCCTGTCCGACCCGCAACGCCGCGACCTGTGGAAGGCGTTGTTCGCAGGCGAAGCGGACATCGTCGTCGGCGCGCGTTCGGCCGCGCTGGCGCCGATCGAGAACCTCGGGTTGATCGTGGTGGACGAGGAGCACGACGGGAGCTACAAGCAGGCGGATCCCGCGCCGCGGTACCATGCGCGCGACCTCGCGCTCTTCCGCGGCCGGCAGGCGGGTTGTCCCGTCGTGCTGGGCAGCGCCACGCCCGCGCTCGAATCGTATCACGCTGCGCAATCAGGCAAGCATGAACTGATCGAATTGCACGAGCGTGCGACCAAGGCTCCATTGCCCGCGGTGCGCATCGTGGACATGCGCGAGCAACTGGAGTTGCAGGGTAATCAGCCGCTATCGATTCCATTGCGCGATGCGGTGCAGCAGGCGCTCGACGCGGGCGAACAGGCGATCCTGTTCCTCAATCGACGGGGATATTCTCCGCGCCGCGTGTGCAATGCCTGCGGGGAGACGCGCAGCTGTCCCTACTGTTCGGTGTCGCTGGTCTTTCATCGTTCGAAGCGCGAGCTGCTGTGCCACTATTGCGGCTTCGCGGCGGGTCCGGAGTCGGCCTGCGATGCGTGTGGATGCGCTGAGTTCACCGACGCGGGGAAGGGCGTGGAGAAGATCGAGGAAAATCTGCGCGCCATCTTCCCGCGCATTCCCGTGGAGCGGCTCGATCGGGACAGTACATCCGGACTCGGGGAGACGGAGCTCATCCTCGAACGCTTCCGCCGCGGCGAGACCCGCATTTTGCTCGGCACGCAGATGGTGGCGAAGGGACACGACTTTCCCGGCGTGCGCGTGGTGGGGGTGCTCGACGCCGACGCGGGCCTCGATTTCGCGGACTTCCGCGCGGGGGAGCGTGCCTTTCAGCTCATCACCCAGGTGGCGGGGCGCGCGGGGCGGCACGGCGACGACGGCCTCGTTTTCCTGCAGACGTTTCGCCCGGGGAGCGCCTTGTTGCAACATGCGCTGACGCATGATTATGCGGGCTTTTATCGCACCGAGATCGCGATTCGCAAGGAGTTGGGGTATCCTCCGTTCCGCAGGCTGCTCCTGTGCGAGATGCTGGGAGCGAAGGAAGCGGACGTGCGCGCGGCGATGGATCGCTTCGCGGAGATTTTGCGCGAGCTCGCCCCGCGGGCGCACGCCGACTTGCTCGGGCCGGCCTATGCGGCCCTGAAGCGCGTGCGCAACGCGTGGCGGCTGCACGTGCTGGTAAAGGGCGATTACCCGAACCAGCTCGAGTGGCTCGCGCGCGAGGCAGAGCAGCGCGTGACGCCGTTGCTGCCGAAGGGCGTGCGGTTGCGGATGGACCGCGATCCGGTGAGTCTTCTGTGAAGTCCGCCCCGTGGCAGATGCGGGCATGACCTTATTCGTAGTACCACACGCTACGGTTTTCTGAGGAGTAAAACCGTGAGGTACACTCCGGATTCGCGCAACTCACTTCACTGCCCCCGATCAACCAAAGCTTGCCGTTGAAGGACAGCGCTTTCATGCGGTCTGTTCCGTTCGTCGAGCGGGAACCGAACGGCGCGTTGATATCGACCAATCTCCAGTCAGTGCCGTTCGTCGAGGCCCAAACGTCCCTGAGAGGAGTGAGGATGGGTTGTCCTCCGACGGACTGGAGTGCCTCTCCGCCGATCATCCACATCTCGCCGTCGTGGACACCCATGGAATGATATCCGCGATTGAGGACGGCGGCGGGGGCCGCAACGGACGACCAGTTCGATCCTGCCTGGCTTTTGAATGCGGCATTCGAAGCGAACATCGTTCCTCCGAAATTCCATGCCACCCCGCCGAACACCCAGAGGTTGTCGTCGAAGTGAATGAACGAGGTATTCGCCCTCGCGATGCCGATCAAGAGCGGATCGTCCGGGCCCGCCGTTCCCGGGGTTCCCAGGCTCGTGATCTCCCAGGCGCCCCCGTCTTCGCTGGAGAACATGCTGTTGTTCCAAAACTCATAACTATCGGGGTATCCGCCGAGAAGAATCAACCTGTCTTCCAAGCCGTGAAATGCGAAGTTCGAGGCGGCTCGCGTCTCGAGTTGAGCCAAGGGGAGGATCATGGGGGTTGCGACGGGGATCCATGTTTCTCCGTCTCCGGATTTGTAGAGTGCGTTTCGACTGTTCGAGCTTGTGCCGGAATAGCCGGTCAGCCAGAGTGAGTCGCGCAGCACGGCGAGGTGGTGCTCTCCCCAGAGCGACGGGATCGGGGGCCCGGCTTGCCAGGTTGTACCGTTCGTCGAAGACCACATGCCGATCTCGCTGTTGAAGGAAGCCCTTCCGATCACCCGGATCGCGTCGTTGAAAACCACGGCATCGAGCACCAAACCAAAGGGCGCGTCTTGCGTCGCCAGATGCCAGCGCCCCGAGTTGTAGGTGGACGAGAGAGCCGGGGGCAGGGCGGTGGCGGATGCGTTCGCCAGGGGGCCGTTTTCGCCCCCGACGTGGGCGCGCACACGATAGGTGTAGGCGCGCGGTGTCGCGTCGGTAAAGGGAAACTGGTTGGCCTTGGGTGCCTGCCCGTAGGATTGCGCGAACACGGTATCGATGAAGAGTGTATCCGCGGAGGTGGCGATGAGCGTTCCCGGTGAGGCGGTTCCGCTGGCCCGGTAGATTTGGAAGGAGCCGGCGTACTCCGGGTGCGACTTGCCCCAGCTCAGCGAGACGACGCCGTGCGAGTCGGCCACGGCAGAGAATCCGGTCGGGGCAGGGATGCCTAGGTGCAGTGCCGGGGGCAGGGCCGTGGCCGTCGCGGAACCGAAGGCGATTCCGATTTCGTCCGTCAGGCTTTGCGCCCGCACGCGGTAGTCGTAGCTGCGGGGCACGGTGTCGGTGAAGGTGAACCGTCCCGCGACCGGAACAGCGCCGAAGCTTTGCGCGAAGAGCGTGTCCGTGAAAGCGGTGCCGGCGGTGGTGGCGATGATTTCTCCCTGTGTGAGGGAACCCGCGTTGACACGATAAACCAGGTAGTGTCGGAGCTGGGGGTACCCCGCCGGGTTCCAGCTCAGGTGGATCCGTCCCAGCGAATCAGCGGTTGCCGTGAGTCCCGTGACGGCGGGAATGTTCGAGTAAAAGGGCGTCAGCGGCTCGGGCAGGGTGTCGTGCATTCCGGAGGTCACGGTGACCGTGCGGAACAGCGGCGTATACTCCGGCAGGCTCACCGCCACGCGCAGGCGATGGGTGCCTTGCGGAAGCGTCAGCGTGAACTGGCCGCTCGCCGGCACGTTGAGGTAGTACTCCGTTCCCAGAACCTGTACCACGGCCGTCTGCGGGGAGTGCTGCGGCTGGAGCTGTACGGTGGCGGTCAAGCTGCCGGCGGCCCGCAACGTGTCCCCGGGCAGGGAAGCGCCCCCCGCGACCAGAACGGAGTCGCGGAAGGCGAAGGTTCCCCCCGACGAGGCCACGACGTTGTACTGTCCGTCCGGTACGCGACGGATGGAGAAGCGTCCCGAGGATCCGGTTTGCGTGGTGAAACGCACGGAGTCCGCGTTTGCATTCTCGCCCGGGGCGAAGTTGACGGGGTACAGCGCGACCTGTGCGTTTGCTGCGGGTTCTCCGGTCACGGTGTAGAGGGTTCCCCGCACTTCATTGGGGATTTCGGTGCCGCCGTCTTTCATGCAACCGTAAGGGAGGGCGAGCACCAGACAGAGCAGGGGCAAGAGCCTGGAAATGGGGTCACGCATGGGAATCCTCCACGGGTTGGCTGAGAGGGAACACCTGGAACAGGCATTGGTAAACACGGTTTTTTTCGGCATCGCGTGCCGATAGCGCCAGCAGGCGACGGCGCAGTGCGGCGATTTCCTCGCCCGCCTGTTTGAGGCCTTCGGGTGACAGCGCGAGTGTGAGGCCCGAGAGGTCCCGCGCGTCCTTGCCGTGCTTCTGCATCGCGGGAAGGGCGAGTTCGGTATAGGCCTTGAGGATTTTTCCCCAGTGCGATGTCTTGCCGGGGCGCTTCACCAGCGTGGGCGCAGGTTCAGGTGCGGCAGGATTCAAGAGGCCGAGACGCGCGAGCAGCTGCACGGCGTCGCGCGCCTGGCGCGGCGTGATGGGAGGGTCAAGTTGCGCGGCCAGGGCCGTGTAGTCATCCTTGGAGCCCTTGAGCCCCTCGAGGCCTGTCAGCAGCAACAGTTCCCGCAGGGCGGGGAGGTACCATCGCTCGAAGTACTTGAAGCGGTCCTCCTCCAAGTGCTCCTGCACGATGCCCTTGAACCCGAGCCAGCGTTCGTAGGCGGAGTTCCGCTCCTCGGGAGTGGCGGCGCCCTCCATGTCCACGAAGATGCGCAGCAGTTCCTTCTCGCGCGCATCCAGCTTGAGCGCCGAGGACAGGGGTGCGATGTGGCGGGGCTTGAGACGTTGGCGGCCGGCGAGCACGTCGGCGAACCATCCCGCCGATCGCACGCCCACCCTGAGGTTGATGTAGCGGTGCGACACCTTCGGGTCCACGGCCTTGAGGGCGCGGTGGCGCTCCGCCAGAAAGGCGCGGTAGTCAAGGAAGTCGTGCGTCGAGGCGACGGCCTTGAGGTCTTCTTTTGGATGTGTCTCACGTTTCATGTCCCCAAGTTATTTCGCGTCGTGACGTTTGGTACGAGGAATGTGAGGTGTTCTGGAAAAACCGCTCTTTATTTCAGAGCGGATTCAAGCTCTCGTCCTTATGGGTATTTCGGAGTTCTAAGGGCTGTTCGCGATACGGCCGCATTCGCACCGTTCCTGGAGGCGGTATCCGGGCCCTGTGACGGTTGTCACGGGCGGTCGAATCCGGATGGCTGGTTTTCGGGTGATTTCGGGGTTGCCCCGTATCGGGGGAGTGATCCCTGTCACGACGCGGAATTTCCGGAGAGGGTATTCATGATGCATGCCATCATCCCTCCCGCATGCCGCCACGAAACGTCCCTCTCGCCACTTGCCGAAACTTACCAAAAGAGGTAAGCTGTGAATTACAGGGTCAAAGTCAGGAAACGTGCTTTGAAAAAGATCCGATCGCTGCCCGTTGCGATTCAGGAAGTATTCGATGAACTTCAGGCCGATTTGCAAAGGAGCGGGCCGTGGCAACCAGATTGGCCGAACTACAGCAAGCTGGGTCCGGATACGTTCCACTGTCATTTGAACTACAGTCACGTCGCTTGTTGGACACATGACAAAGACACCATCATCATCGAGGTCTATTATGTTGGTTCACGCCAAGGCGCCCCGTATTAACGTCCGGCTCTCGGGAACGGGAGTCTCCCGGTTGGTGGACGCCGTGCGTTCAGTTTATCCGGAGATTCGTGTCGTCGAGGACGAAGGTGATGACGACGAACTTGTCGATATCACGACGACGGACTGGTACAAGAAGATGCGCGCGAATCATCACCCGGGTATGACGATCCGGGTGTATCGCACCAACCGCGGATGGACCCTGGCGGAGCTTTCCGAAAAAACGGGGATTGCCGAGTCGCACTTGTCGGCGATGGAGAACCGCAAGCGCGGCGTGGGCAAGCTTTCGGCGATGCGGCTCGGCAAGGCGCTGGGGAAGGATTACCGGAGGTTTTTGTAGGGGCGGCTTTAAGGTGACTCTGTGAGCGGCCTACTCGCTCCTCCTTCGGGCGTGGATCAGCTCGTTTTCACCCACGGACCGAACCTGCGAAGTCTCCAGCGTCACCACGGCAGCGGTCTTTCCATCCAGTGTGGTAAACTCCACCTCGCAGCCTGCTCCATCACGATACAGGTGCACGACGGTTCCCACGTCTCCGGGAACCAGGCCGTGCGCAGGAACCGCGGTGGTCAGAACGACGCGTTCATGCTCGCGAATCATCGCTGACTCCTTTCATCGGGTATGCGGTCACGAGACGTGGGAACGCTATGTCGTTTTCGAGGATCCATATCATGCGTACACCGTGTTCTCTGCCTTCAGGTGAAGCGATGAAGGCATCCTGAATATACTTCCGGCCATGTTCGCTCACGTCGATTCCAACGATACGGCCGCTTCGTGCCGCATGGCATAAGGCCGATTCGAGGTCAGGCCAGTTTTTGGGATAAAACCCCATGGAATGGAAGAATCGGGCTTTGCCCCCGTTTCCCGGGTGTTGCGAGTTCAGGAGATAATCGGTCAGCTTGCGGCGATCGATTCGGGCGAGATGCGCATTCGGGAGTTCCATGGAACCCGGAATCTACCGCATATCCGTTTATTTCGTCGTGACGGCGGTCACCATGCTCGTCAGCTTGTCCACAATGCATTTTTCGACCGAAGGTTCAAGGAGTCACCATGCGAATCAAGTACTTCTCTGATACGGACACGGCATTTCTGGAGTTCGTGAAACGCCCCGTGGCGGATACGCTCGGCATTAGCGATGACATCTATGTCGATCTGGATGCCGAAGGGCGGCTGGTGAGCATGACCATCGAGCATGCCAAGGAATCCGCCGGGTTCCGCGAGGTCGAGCTGGTGGGGGTGGGGTAGGGGGTTCAGCTACTGAAACTCCCTGAAGCCCTCCAGCACTTGAGCGAAGGTCTTGGGCCGGTACTTCTCGAACCCTTCCTGATCCACATACACGAAATCATACCGCACCTTCGACTGCACGCGGTTCAGGTCTTCGCACCACTGTTTCAGCCGCGCCATCTTGTGCGGCAGATCGAGTTCTTCGCGCCCCTTGGTTTCAACCACCACCAGCCGGTTCCCCGGTAGCTTCACGAGAAAGTCCGGGAAGTAGTTCGACACGTCACCGTCGGCCTTGACATAGTCGAGTTTGAAGCCCACCGCCAGGTAGTTCTTCGCGTACGACACGATGTCGTCCTCCGGGCAGGCTTCGAGAAAGGACGCGAAATCGAGTTCGAAGCCACGGTCGCCGATGATGCGGTTGAAGATACTGCGCTTAGGCACCAGATACCCTTGATTCCGCGCCACGAACGGGCGGGTGTCGCGCAATTTGATGGTATCGCGAATCTCCGCGTCGCCCCGATCCCGCACCGTCAGGGCATTGATGCCCTTCTTCAACGACTCAGTCAGAATCTGCATTGTCGCCGGCACCGACAGATTGCGCAGTGTATTCAGGTCGTCCAGATTCACCGGGTGGCCGAACAGATGATCCTGTACGAAGGATTTCACCTTGCCGAAGAGAACGTCGTACCCACTTACCAGTCGGAGTTCCTTCATCAGTGACTGCGCGAAGAATCCGATCACGCTGCCGGAATCGATCAGACCAGAGCCGTCAAGCTCCGTTGTGTGTGTGATTTCTCCCGTCGTGATATCCTTGAACACGATTTCGCGCTGTTCCTCTTCCGTAAACTGCCGATACACCATCTTTGGGTTTCCCAACGCGGCCGGATCCAGTTCCGCAAGGTTCTTGTACTCCCGGTAGATGCGTGGGGTCAGCAGGGGGATTTCGATGTCGAGCGTATCCAGATCCTTTTTCCCGTTCCCGGCGTTCTCCAGATCGACCTCGACCACCAGCGGCGCCGTGGGTCCACTCCCCGAGCCCATGGGTTTGCGCTCCAGCTCCACGCCTTCACGCTGGATCGACTCGATGAACTCCATGAAGTCCGGCGTACCCACCACACTCACGTATTCCTCGACGTTTCCGGGGTACATCTTGCGCAGGCCGCGGCCGAGGGTCTGCTCGGGCAGTATCTTGTTCTGGGCTGCGTAGGCGCGCAGGCCCACGATGGTGGTCACATTGCGCACGTCCCAACCCTCCTTCAGCATCATCACCGACACCACGGCCTTGTAGGGACTTTCCAGGCTGTCGATGTTG
>JBJHDK010000018.1:0-38031 GCA_050486505.1 Fibrobacteria bacterium
AACCTGCACCGACGGCGGCAAGACACAGCCCGTACTTCAATGACATCGCCCACTCCCCCATCTCTGATGATCCCGAAAAAAGCGGGATTCCGAATTTCCGGAACTTAAGGGCAAAACCGGAAACACGTGTCCCGAAATTTCAAAAAGCAGGCATGCGGAACGTCAACGGCATGTGCGCGGATCGCCTGCGCTATTTTGTGCACGACAACCGGACCACCGCGGACGCAATGCTTCGGAGAGCGACGGATGAAAGGGGAAAATGATGGTTGGGATGCAAGGATTCGAACCTCGATAGGCAGAACCAGAATCTGCTGTCCTACCATTGGACGACATCCCAACGTGGAGGGAAAAGCTAACAGCGATCGAGTGCCCCGTAAAGGTGCGGGGCCCCCGAATCATTTGATCCTTGCGGGAGCCGGTAGGCGCTTTCCGCCCGCGGGCACTAGTCCGTCGTTGTTTCGAGGCGTACATTTCCCCCATTCTCCGAATCCGGTGACTCGCACGGAAATCCATTGAACGCTGCCGCCACTCCAAACCCTGCCACCGAAAAGCCGACGTTCGCCGCGCGCTGGAAACTGCTGCGTCCCTACCTCGTGCGGCACCGGGTCGCGATCCTGTGGGGCTGGTCTTTCGTTGTCATTTCGACCGCACTCGACCAGGTCAGCCCGTGGATGGTCCGCGCGATCCTCGACAGCCTCGAGGCGGGCGCCGGCATGGGACCTGTGTATCGCTCCCTGGGCGTCATTCTCGCGGTCACGGCCGTCTCGGCCGTCCTCCTGTTCTACCAGCGTCTGTGGGTCATCCAGGCGTCGCGTGCCATGGAATACGAGCTGCGCCGGGATCTGTTCTCGGCGCTGATGGCCCAGCCGAAGGCGTTCTTCGACCGGCAGAACGTCGGCGACCTCATGTCGCGCATGACCAACGACCTCGATCGCATCCGCGACATGGTCGGACCCGTCATCCTTCACCTGGCACGCATGGGTTTGCTGCTGGTGTTCACCACCGTGAGCATCGCCTTCCTGCATCCGAAGCTGCTGCTGGCAGGCCTCCTCCCCGCCCTGGTCATGCCCGTGATGGCGAACTTCTTCCTCATTCGCATGTATGGCCATTTCGGGAAGATCCAGAAAAACCTCTCCGCGTTGAACGGCTTCGTACAAGACACCTTGACCGGGATCCAAGTGGTCAAGGGCTTCGGCCGCAGCGCACCCTTCGAGGAAAAGTTCCGCGCGGCCTCCTCCGACCTGCGCGATTCGTCCCTGCGCATCGCCCGCTTCAATGCGGCGATCTGGCCGGCCATCGGCGTACTGGCCGTCATCGGTATCGTCCTGTCGGCGTGGCTGGGTGGACGCATGGTGATCCGGGAGGAGATCTCCATCGGCACCCTGTCGGCTGCAATCCTGTTCCTGCTTCGCCTGCAGTTCCCCCTCGTCGGGCTCGGTTGGGTCGCCAGCATGATCCAGCGCGGCAACGTTTCGCTCGACCGCCTGCTGCAACTGCAGTCGGAGTTCCTTGTGCCGCGCCCCCTGGTCCCCGGGCAGCGCACGGTCGACGGAGCCCCCCCCATATCATCCCCTGCCGTTTCGGCGCCTCCGGCCTTCCGCTCGCTGCGTGCGGAACGGTTGGGGTTCAACTACGGGGGAGACAAACCCGCCTTGCGCAACGTCTCGTTCAACCTCACTCCCGGGCATTCGCTGGGGATCGTCGGGCCCACCGGATCGGGCAAGACCACCCTCATGCATTTGCTCTGCGGCCTCTA
The DNA here is from genome assembly GCA_050486505.1 of Fibrobacteria bacterium. Taxonomy (GTDB): domain Bacteria; phylum Fibrobacterota; class Fibrobacteria; order UBA11236; family UBA11236; genus UBA11236. The sequence goes on from JBJHDK010000018.1 coordinate 1,757, forward strand.
TCCTCCCACCATGGGGCGATTGACGTTGAACGGCACCATGCGCGAGGACATTCCCGACTCGCAATGGCGACGCTTTTTCAGCTACGCGCCCCAGGATGGCTTCCTGTTCTCCGAGACGATCCGCGAGAACATCCTCTTCGGCGGGGAGGACAACCCGGCCATGAGCGTGGAACAGGCCGCCGAGTGGGCCGGCCTGGCACGCGACCTGCCGCAATTCGCCGCAGGATACGAGACCTTGCTGGGCGAGAAGGGCGTCAACCTGAGCGGCGGACAGCGGCAACGCACCGGCCTCGCGCGTGCCTTGCTCTCCCCCGCGCCCGTCTTGTGCCTCGACGACACCCTCTCCGCACTCGATGCCGAAACGGAAGAATTCGTGCTCGGGCAACTGCGTCAACTCTTTCGCGAGCGAAGCCTCGTCATCGCCGCGCATCGCTACTCCGCGGTGATGCACTGCGACGAAATCCTCTATCTCGAAGACGGGGAGGTGCGCGAGCGCGGTACCCACGACGAGCTGGTGCGCGCGGGAGGCGCCTACGCGGCGGTGTGGGAGAAACAGCAGCTCCGCGCAAGCCTGGAGGACGCGTAATGGCTGATCCCTACCTGCACAGCGACAAGGCCGCCTCCTTCCTGGATCGTCGCTTGTGGATGCGCCTGTTCGGACTCGCGCGCGACAAGAAAGTCCTGGCCTTCACCGCGTTGGGGCTGCTGCTTGTCGCGGAGCTGATGCCGCTGATCCAGCCGCGCATCCTGCGCGCGATGATCGACGGTCCCATCGCGGCCCGCGACCTCGACGGCATCTTCCCCTACCTCGTCGGATTCGTCGCGGTGGCACTGGGTGCCGGCGCGCTCGAATACCTGCGCGCGCTTGCCACGCAAAGGCTCGGCCTCGACATCATCCACGCCCTGCGCGTACGCCTGTTCGCGAAGGTCGGCAAGTTCCACATGGACTTTTTCAACCGCACGCCCGTCGGGCGGTTGATGACGCGCCTGGGAAACGACGTCGACAGCCTGAACACCATGTTCACCGAAGGGCTGATCGAACTGGTGGGAGCCATCCTGCTCCTCTTTTATGCGACCATTTTCATGTTCGTCCTCGACTGGAAGCTCGCGCTGGCCTCGCTGCTGGTTCTCCCTCCCATGGTCTGGGCAACATCGGTGTTCCGGCGGAAGGTACGCGCCGCGAACGTGCAAATCCGCAAACTTCTGGCGGAGATGAACGCGCGGATGCAGGAGAGTTTGGCGGGGGTGCACATCGTGCGCATCTTCGGAGGGGAACGCTCCGCGGAACAGCGTCTCGACACCTCGAACCGGGAGACCCGCGATGCCTGGTTCCGGAACGTGCGGCATTACGCCTACTACTTCCCCACCCTGAACGGACTCACCGACATCTCCCTCGCCCTGCTCTACTTCGCCGGTGCCTGGTTCTTCTATCAGGACCAGACAACCTTGGGGACCTTGGTCGCCTTCACGTGGTACACCGGAATGTTCTTCAGGCCCTTGCGCGAAATCTCCGACAAGATCACCGCATTGCAATCGGCCCTCGCCGCAGGGGAGCGCGTCTTCACCTTGTACGACACGGAAGCCAGTCTCCCGGAAGGGCCACGTGACACGGTTCCGTCTCCGTTCTCCATGCGCTTCGAGAACGTGTCCTTCGCCTACCCCGGCGGCCCCGAAGTCTTGCGCAACGTCTCTTTCGAGGTCAGCGAGGGAGAATCCATCGCCGTGGTGGGCGCGACGGGGAGCGGCAAAAGCACCTTGATGGCGCTGTGCTCGAAGTTCTACCTGCCGGTTTCCGGCAACGTGCTCGTGGGCGGCCATCCCATCGAGGAGTATTCCCAGGATGCGCTCTGCTCGAACATGGCCCTGATCCCGCAGGATGTCCACTTGTTTTCCGAGTCGGTGGCCTTCAACGTGGCCTTGTCCGCCGACTTCGATCTCGCCCGGGTCGAAGAGGTGTGCCGCCAGGTGCGCGCCCACACCTTCATCGAAACCATGCCGGGCGGATACCTCGCAGTCCTTCGCCAACGCGGCGAGAACCTCTCCACGGGGCAGCGCCAGTTGCTGGCCCTGGCACGCGCGCTCTACCAGAAACCCAAACTCCTGCTGCTCGATGAGGCCACCGCGTCGGTCGATACCGCAACGGAAGGGCTGGTGCAAGAGGCCCTGGACCGGGTGCTGAAGGATGTGACCTCGATCGTGGTGGCCCACCGGCTCTCCACCATCCGCAACGCCGACCGGATCCTGGTGATGCACAAAGGAGAGATTCGCGAGGAAGGGGATCACGCCACCTTGCTTGCCAAGGGCGGGCTCTATGCCAAGCTCTACCAGCTTCAGAATTTCGGCGACAACGGGTCCCGAACGTGAGGGAATGCGGCGGAGAAATCCCGATGGCGCTTTCGGTTTGTGGATCGATCCGGCCGCGGATTTGAGTCATCCGGCCCCCCGGCCTCCCCGAGTCACCCCCACGCCTGACCCCCGCGCCCTGTTCATTCATCCCCGAATGGGCTATATTTCCCGCCCCGTACAGAGGGATGTCCGAGTGGTTTAAGGTACATGCTTGGAAAGCATGTTGACGGTAACACGTCACGGGGGTTCGAATCCCCCTCCCTCTGCCAGAATGAACGGTTCGCACATGTCGCCGCTCCCGAAATCCGACCAGGTTTCGGGGTTCCACCAGCCGACGAAGCGGACAGCAAGGAGCGGAAATGTCCAAGGATCAGCATCTCTCCGTCGAGGACTGCTACGAGCGCGGCTCGTCCCCCTTCCGCAGCGTGATCATGGCTGCCCAGGAAGCGCGTTTCATCAACGAGCAGGCCAACCTCGGCTTCATCAAGCTTGCCGAGAAGCCGACCACGATCGCCATCCACAAGTTCAAGAACGGACGCCTGGCCATCGTGCAGGACGAGGAACAGGACGCTTCCGGCGACTCGCTCGAAGCCTCCCGCGCAGAGTAAGCCATCTCCTCCGCTCCCGGGCCACGGCCGCGGGAGCTTTTGAAGCGCACGGGGAAGAAGAAGGGTCGCATGCTCAAGAACAAGAAAATCTTGGTCGGCGTCACCGGCAGCATCGCGGCCTACAAGGCCTGCGACCTCGTGCAACGGCTCAAAGAACAAGGCGCTTCCGTGCGGGTTCTCATGACCGCAAGCGCCACCCGCATCATCCATCCCAACGCACTGGCCGCGCTGAGCGGCGCTCCCGTCATCACCGATGCGTGGGACAACGTCGCGCAAGGCAAAATTCCCCATATCGAGGCCGCACGCTGGGCCGACCTCTTCGTGGTCGCTCCCTGCACGGCGCACACCCTGGCCGAACTTTCCCTCGGCCTCACGGGATCCCCGGTCTCCATGACGGCCCTGGCCTGCGCGGCCCCACTCGCGGTCGCGCCTGCCATGAACACCGTGATGCTCGAATCCGAGCCCGTTCGGGAGCATTTGCAGCGTCTGCAGGCGCGCGGCGTCCACCTGCTCCCCACCTTGGGTGGGAATCTCGCTTGTGGAGAAGTCGGTGAAGGAAAACTTACAACACCTGAAGAAATCGCGTCTTATGCCGATTTGATCCTGGAATTCGGTGGTCCCGCTCCGTCGCTCCGGGGCAAACGCGTCGTCATCGCGGGCGGGCACACCGAAGAGCCTCTCGATGCCGTGCGCTTCCTGTCGAACCGCAGCAGCGGCAAGACCGCGCTGGCCATTGCCCGGGCTTTCCGCCTCTCCGGTGCCGACGTGCAGTTGGTGCTGGGCCGCGCCGACGAAGAACTCCCCAACGGCATCTCCGTGACGCAGGTCCGCAGCAGTGCCGACTTCCGCGACGCCATGCTTGCGTTGCGCGACGGGGCCGATGCCGTGGTCATGGCCGCAGCCATCGCCGACTTCCGGCCCGTGGAGCCGGGCACAGGCAAGTGGAAAGCCTCCCGCGACCGCTCCTCGCTGGCACTCGAGCCGGTTCCCAACATCCTCGAGGAACTGGGCCGCACAAAACCCGAAGGGCAGGTGTTGGTGGGGTTCGCCCTGGAGACGGAGACTCCGCTCGGGCACGCGCTGGACAAAATGAAGTCCAGGAATTGCGACCTCATGGTCGTCAACACTCCGCTGTCGCTCCCCGGCCACGGGTTCGGGCACGATGCCGTGGAAGCCGCCCTGCTGGATGCCCGCTCCCCGGAAGCCTCCCCTGCCCTGCGCGTGATGCGCAAGGCGGAACTCGCGGTCGGGCTTGTCCGGCGCGTGGCGGCCGTTTCGGGAGCCGGTACGTGACGCACGGGTCGAGCCCGCGCGACGCCTGGCTCGCCTGGCAGGCAGAGATCGGAACGGAGGAGGTCGTTCTCGCCAAGCCCTGGAAGCGCCCGGCCAAGGCTCCGGCAGATCCTTCTCTGGATGCGAATGTCGCGGATGCCATGGACAGTCGGACCCCGACTCACGCTTTACCGACAGGCATCTCACCGGAACGGGCGACGCGCGCCACTGGCGGGGATTTTTTCCGGAGCATCGCCGAACAGCTCGCCGCGCCCGGGGCACCGGCACCGAGGAAGGCTGCGCCTTCGAAGGCGTCCCCCCACCCCCCCTCCCCTCCCGAGATCCCCGATTTCAAGAACCTCGACGGCTACCGCGCATGGCTTGACGGGACATGGCCGCAATGGTTTCCCGGCACGAAGGAGCCTCCAGTGCACTCCGTGGGACATCTTTCGCCGGCGCTCGCCTTGGTCGAGCTTCACCCCGTGGACGGAGTCTTGTTCGGGGGCGACTCGGGTGTATTATTGGACAGGATGATAAAGGCCATCGGACTCGATCGCGACTCCCTGTACCTGACCGCACTGATGAAAACCGCCCCGGCGGGATCATCGTGGGCGCGCAGGGACACCGCGCGCATGCTTCCCGCCCTGCTGCGCGAACTGCGGCTGGCCGGCTGCGAGTTCGTCCTGTTGCTCGGTGAAGCCTGCGCCCAAGCGGTTCTGCGGACCGGGCGCGGCATCCCCGCGCTGGCGGAGCAGGCCGCCGTGCAGGACGGGGTGACCTTCGCCGCAACCTGGCATCCCGCGGACCTGCTCCGCGACGAATCGCTTAAAAGGCAAACCTGGGCCCAGCTGCAATGGATTCGGGCTCGCTTGCCGAAACGGGGTTCCTGACATGAACGCGCCCAACCAGATCCGCGCCGAGGGTGTCACCATGCGCGTGCCCCCGCAGGCAATCGAGGTCGAGAAACACGTCCTCGGCGCGATGCTGCTCGATCCCGAGGCCGTGAGCGTGGCCCTGGAGAACCTGACGGGTGAGGACTTTTACCTCGAGAAGCACCGCGTCATTTACGAGGCCATCGCCTCCCTGTTCGAGAAGAACGCGCCAACCGACGTGCTGACGCTGGCCGAGGCCTTGCGCAAGGCCCGCAACCTCGAGAAGGCCGGGGGCGAACCCTACCTGCTCGAGATTTCCACCGAGGTCGTCTCCTCCGCGAGCATCGTCGAGCACTCACAGATCGTGAAGGAAAAGTCGATGCTGCGCCGTCTCATCGGCAGCGCGACCAAGATGCTCGAGCAGGCGTACGATCCCGCGCAGGATCCCGCCACGATCATGGACCAAGCGGAGGGCGACATCTTCGCCATCAACGCCTCGAGCATCAAGGAGGGGTTCCTCCCCATCAAGCGCATCCTGAGCGACACGTTCAAGCTGATCGAGAGCTACTCGAAGGGCGAGGTGATCGGGGTTCCCACGGGGCTCAAGGACCTCGACGCGCTGACCTCGGGGTTCCAGAAAACGGATCTGATCATCCTCGCGGGCCGCCCTGGCATGGGCAAGACCGCCATCGCGCTGACCATGCTGGCCAACGCGGCCATCGACCACCGTCGCACCGTGGCGTTCTTTTCTCTGGAAATGGGCCGGGAGCAGCTGGTGCAGCGCGTGCTGTGCTCCCAGGCGAAGGTGAACATGCACCTGCTCCGCACCGGCAAGCTCTCGCAACGCGATTACCCGAAGCTTTCGCTCGCGGTGGGACCAATCAGCGAGGCGAAGATCTTCATCGATGATCACCCCTCGCTGAACATTCTGGAGTTGCGCGCGAAATGCCGTCGCCTCAAGGCCCAACACGGCCTCGATCTCGTCATGGTCGACTACCTGCAGCTGATGAACGGCGTGGGGCGCCCCGAGAATCGCCAGCAGGAAATCTCGCAGATCTCGCGCGGCCTCAAGGCGTTGGCCAAGGAACTCGAGATCCCCGTGATCGCGCTCTCGCAGCTGAGCCGCGCCGTGGAGCAGCGCGGCGGCGAAGGCGAACCCAAGCTCTCCGATCTTCGTGAATCAGGCGCGATCGAGCAGGATGCCGACATCGTGATGTTCATCTACCGCGACGAGATGTACAACAAGGAAGCGGAAAAGGGGAAGGCGAAACTCATCCTCGCCAAGCAGCGCAACGGCCCGACCGGAGACGTGCCCCTGACCTTCATCTCGGAATACGCTGCCTTCGAAAACTATTCTCCCCGCGATCCCGGCAACGTCGGGTTCTAAGGACCTGTGGGCGGTCTCGCGCGCATTCTGACCCTTCCCGTCGAAAGCGCGGGACGTTCGGCGCGGTTGTGGCTCGCGCTTCTGTCCCGCCTGCCCCATGCCCGCCGCGACCGGCGCCTCCTCATCGCCCAAATCGTGAGGGTCGGCCTGACTTCGCTGCCGCTGGTCATCGTCGCCTCGATCTTCATCGGCGCGGTGACCGCCGTGCAGGTGCGCTATCAGTTTCGCGGTTTCATTCCCGACACCTACCTCGGCACGGCCATCACCAAGTTCGTCATCATCGAGTCGGGCCCGGTGATGACCGCGCTCGTGCTCGCGGGCCGCGTGGGGGCATCCATCGCCGCGGAAATCGCCACCATGAAGGAACGCGAGGAACTCGATGCCCTGACCGTGCTGGGACTCGACCCCCTGCGTACCCTGGCCCTCCCCCGGGTGCTGGCCGGATTCATCGCCGTGCCCCTGCTCGTGATCGTCGCCTGCCTCTTCGCCCTGCTGGGCGGCTGGTTCCTCGCAAGCACGAGCTTCGGCCTCACGACGGCGGCCTATGTGCATGGCGCGCGGCTGCTTTTCGAGGGCTACGATGTCGTCGTGGGCCTCACCAAGGCCTTTTGTTTCGGAGGCGTGATCGCCTTCACAGGATTCCACGCCGGCCTGCGCGCCGAACCGGGCGCGCGCGGCGCCGGACGCGCGGCCATGCGTGCGGCCGTTGCCGGCTGCGTGTGGATCCTCGTGCTCGACTTCGTGATCGTGTTCCTCATGTACTAGGTGGGGCACACCGCAGGGCGCCTGTTCATGTATCCGGTGACCCACCGGAGGGAAAAGGGCGACCCACCGGGTAGCCCCTACATATCTTTGGTGTCCATATGTCCTCTTCCCCGTTGATCGAACTCCGCGGCATCGAAAAGTCCTTCGGGATCCAACACGTCCTGCGCGGCGTCGACCTCGAGGTGCGACGCGGCGAGACGTTGGTGATCCTCGGCGCGTCCGGTGGAGGCAAGTCGGTGATTCTCAAGCATTGCATCGGGCTCATCCGCCCCGACGCGGGCGAGGTGCGCGTGGACGGGACGGTGATCGCATCGCCGCGCGCCGTCGACGCCCGCACCATCCGCAAGCGCATGGGAATGCTCTTCCAGGGTGCGGCGCTGTTCGACTCCATGGACGCAGGCGAAAACGTCAAGTTCGCACTGCGCGAGCGCGAGCCCGGGCTTTCCGAGAGCGAATTGGCAACGCGTGCCGCCGAGACGCTTTCGCTCGTGAACCTTGCGCCCGAAATGGCGACCAAGATGCCCGCGGAGCTTTCGGGCGGCATGAAGAAACGCCTCGGGCTCGCGCGCGCACTCGCGTTGAAGCCCGAGATCCTGCTTTACGACGAACCCACGACGGGACTCGATCCCGTGACGGCAGGCGTGATCGACGCGTTGATCCTCGACATGCAGAAAAAGCTGGGGGTCACAAGCCTGGTCGTCACCCATGATTTGGGGTCCGCGTTCAAGGTCGCGGATCGTTTGGCCCTGTTGCACGAGGGGCGCATCGTCTTCACCGGAACCCCCGAAGAGACGCGCGCCTCGACGGATCCCCGGGTGCGGGAGTTTTTGGGCAAGGAGAGCTTACAGCGAACAGCTGACAGCTGACAGCTGACAGCTGACAGCGTAACCCCCAATCAAATCCGGGCTGGGCAACTCTTCCTTTTTTTTCCGTCCATCACAGACCGGAACGATACGCGGGCATATCGCAGTACATCACCCGTTCTTCACTTCGCTGTTCGCTGTATGCTGTCCGCTGTGCGCTATCTTTCCCCCTATGCCCAAGGCCGCGAAATCCCCAGCGAAACCCCCCGTCTTTGCATGCCGCGAATGCGGCGACACGTTCACCAAGTGGGCGGGGAAATGTCCGTCCTGCGGGACATGGGACTCCCTGATCGAGTTCAAGGAAGCTCCCGCCGAGGCCGCCGTGTCGGCGCGCGGACTGGGCAACGCCGGTTCGCCCGGCCTCGCGGGCGGCGGCGTCATGCCGCTGCGCGACGTGCCCGCGCAAGATGAAAACCGCGTGCGCACCGGCATCGCTGAGTTCGATCGCGTGCTCGGCGGCGGCGTGGTGGAAGGCTCCCTGATTCTCATCGGCGGCGATCCGGGCATCGGCAAATCCACGCTGTTGCTGCAAACCGCCGCCCTGCTCTCCGCCGGCGGCGTGAAGACGCTCTATATCTCGGGCGAAGAATCGCTCGGGCAGCTCAAGCTGCGCGCCGCGCGCCTGGAAACCCCGGGCTCCGACCTGCTCGTCGCGGCCGAAACCGATCTGAACGAGATCTTCCGCCGCGCCGCGGAGACGTCGCCGCGCGTGCTCATCATCGACTCCATCCAGACCGTATACAAGCCCGACGTGGCCTCCTCACCGGGATCGGTGACGCAGTTGCGCGAAGCCACGCTCGCACTGATGGTCCATGCCAAGACCACGGGGTGCGCCGTCTTTCTGGTCGGCCACGTCACCAAGGAGGGCCAGCTCGCCGGTCCGCGCATTCTCGAGCACATGGTCGACACGGTGATTTACTTCGAAGGCGAACGCCACCACGCCTATCGCATCTTGCGCGCGGTGAAGAATCGCTTCGGGGCGACACACGAAATCGGCGTGTTCGAAATGGCGTCGACCGGGCTGCAGCAGGTCGCCAACCCCTCCGAGGCCTTTCTGCAGACCCGCGACGATCGCGCGGCCGGATCGGTGGTGACGTGCTGCCTCGAAGGGAGCCGCCCCCTGTTGCTCGAGGTGCAGGCGCTGGTCGGTCGCACGAATTACGCCATGCCGCAGCGCGTGAGCATGGGCTTCGACCAGAAGCGCCTGACCTTGCTACTGGCCATCCTCGAAAAGTTCGCGGGACTCGAAATCGGCCCGCAGGATGTGTTCGTGAATTTGGCGGGGGGCTTCCGTGTCGACGAGCCGGCGATCGACCTGGCGGTCGCCGCCGCGGTGGCGGGGAATCATCTGGGCAAACGCTCCCGTTCGGGGACGCTGGCGCTGGGCGAGCTGGGCCTCAACGGCGAGCTGCGCCCCGTGCCGCAACTTGAGGCCCGCCTGCGCGAGGCGCGGCGGCTGGGCTTCACCCGCGCGATCGTTCCGGAGACGCAGAAGTCCCCGCCGAGGATTCAGGGGTTGGAGTTGTTCACTGCAAAGCGCGTGCGGGACGCGTTGGACGGGTTGTTTGAGGGGTGACGAGGCAATACAACAGTACAACAGTATGAACCTCATCCGGTTCCAAATTCTGCGTGATGTCAGGGTGAGAACAAAAGCTTCAAACCAGAGTATCGCCGAGGTTCATGCAGGTGCACCCTGAACCTCACCCTCTCACCCACACCCTCCCCAACTCCGAGGCTGTATTGCCCAAAACGGTCTGAAAAATCCATTTCATCATCCGGCATGCTCCTTGCCTTCTCGACGGGCCACATCCCCGGGGAACACGCATGCCTACGATTCTTCTACTCAACGGTTGGCGCTTTTTCTTCTACGCCGAGGAAGGCTCCGAACCCATTCATGTGCACTGCAAGAAAGGCGATGCCGATGCCAAGTACTGGTTGAATCCCGAAACCTTCGAGATCACCGAAGCCCGCGCCAAAGGAATGACTCCGGCCGACAAGCGCATTGTCCGTAAAATCATCTACGAGCACTTTGATTATTTTGTGGCCGAGTGGAATTCGTTTCAGGAGCATAAAAATGGGTAGCGAACACATAATCCGCAATCCTCGCATCGAAGGAACCACCCTTCACCTCGAAGTGGACGGTATTCCTCACGCCTTCGACCTCCCCCGACGCTCACGTCGCCTCGCCGCCGCGACTCCGGAACAGCTTGCAAATTTCGAGATCGCCGCCTCCGGCTACGGGATCCACTGGCCTGACGTCGACGAAGACATCACCATCGACGGCCTGATCCGCGGGGTCGTCGTCTAGATCCTCGCCTCCGGGATTTTCCGCTCCGGCATCACGATCTTCGCGACCCTCGCCTTCCCCCCACTTCTCTGTGTTCTCTGTGTCCTTTCGTGGCCATTCCATGGCCATTCCCGAACCCGAACCTATCTTTACCCTCCCATGCCCCCCCCTCCCCCCTTTTTCACCCTCGAAACCACCTCCTCCGGTTCCAAAGCCCGCGCGGGACACATCCTGACAGCTCACGGCGAGATCGAAACGCCTGTGTTCATGCCCGTGGGAACCGCCGGTGCGGTCAAGGCGCTGTCGCCCCAGCGCGTTGAGGAGACCGGTGCGAACATCATCCTCGGCAACACCTATCACCTCTACCTCCGCCCCGGAACGGACCTCATCGCCGAGGCCGGGGGCCTGCATCGGTTTGCCAACTGGAAACGCTCGATGCTCACCGACTCCGGAGGATTCCAGGTGTGGAGCCTGGAGACGTTGCGCAAAATCACCGAGGAAGGAGTGACCTTCCGCTCGCACATCGACGGCTCGAAACACCTGTTCACGCCCGAGTCCGTCATGGAGGCCCAACGCAAGATCGGCGCAGACATCATCATGGCCTTCGACGAGTGCACCCCCTGGCCCGCCACGCCGGACGAGGTGCGCAAGTCCCTGGGGCTGACGCAACGCTGGACCGAGCGCGCGCTGGAGTGGCTGGCAAAGAATCCCCCCCTGCACGGCTATCCCCAGCACTTCTTCGGCATCGTGCAAGGCGGCATGCTTCCGGAGGCACGGCAGGAAGCCATCGAGCATCTCGTTCCCCTTGATCTCCCCGGCTACGCGCTCGGTGGACTGAGCGTGGGTGAACCCGCCGAGGTGATGTACGCCGTCGCGGACCACGCCACCGGATACCTGCCGCAGGACAAGCCGCGCTATGTCATGGGCGTGGGGACTCCGACGAACCTGCTCGAACTCATTGAGCGCGGCGTGGACATGTTCGACTGCGTACTTCCCACGCGCAACGCGCGCAACGGCACGGTGTACACGTGGGACGGGCCCCTGCACTACAAGGCCGCCCGCCACGCGAAGGAACTGGATGTTCCGCTGGACGCCCGGTGCGGATGCTACACCTGCCGCAACTTCTCGCGCGCCTACCTGCGCCACCTCTTCGTCGCGGGCGAATATCTCGCCCTGGAGCTCTCCAGCCTACACACGCTGACCTTTTACCAGGATCTTATGCGAGAGGCTCGAACCCGTATTCTTTCGGGGACTTACGAAAGCTGGAAAGCCGACCTTCTGTCGCATTGGCAGTCCCGGTCCACGGCCTGAACGTTTCACGCGGATTTTTCCGTGGCGGGAACACCCCTCCGGTCGGATATTAAGTCCATGGCCCGATCCCGGGACCGGATGGAGACGAAGTATGAAGCGCAGGAATCCTCTTCCCGCCGCAATGGACGAAGCCGAGACGGACGAGGAAGAATATCAGGAAGCCAACCATTCCCTTGAGGCGCACCATCGCGTGCGTGCCGGAGCGGGACTCGACGAGGATGGCATGGATCCCGACGATCCCAACGTCAGCGCCTTCTACGCCCAGGCCGGTGCCGAGGATCGCTTGCGCGAAATCGGATTCTGACGGTCAGGATTCGACCCGGGCGGAGGGCTGCTTCACCGCCAACCCCAAATACGACAAGGCCAAAGATCGCGTCCGCACGAAGCGGAAGTCCTCCGGCACGACGCGCGTGGCGAGCATCTTCCAGAAGGCCCCGCGCAAGAAGTCGGGACGCACGCCCGTCCATGCGACGGGTTCGAGGCCGGCGTCGCGACAATAACCCGCCAACTCGTGCGGCTTGATGAACAGCCGCAGCACGTGCATGTGATCGGGCGTGTTGCGCACGAACCACTCGACACCCTTGATGATGATCAGCCACGCCAGCGGGTTGCGGTTGAAGGTGTGGAAGCAGAACAGCCCCCCGGGCCGTAGCACGCGGGCCGCTTCGCGCACCGATTCCGCCGGATCTTCGATATGCTCGAGGAAATCCATCGAGGCCACCACGTCGAACGCCCCATCGCGATACGGCAGCCTCAACGCGTCGCCGCGCGCGTAGTGCAACGAGGCATCCACACCCTGCGAGACGCGCAGGCTCGGCAACGACCAGTCGAGCGCATGCACGGCATGCCCTTCGGCGCGCAAGGCGCGGGCGAGAAAACCCGCCCCGCAGCCGACATCGAGAATGTTCAGGGGGGGAATCTCCGAAGTCCCCCTCCCCTCGGGGTCGGTGGAGAGCACCCCCATCCTTTCCCGTAATTGCTCGAGCAGCCACGCCTGCTTCGCCACGCCCTCGGCCCGCAGCAACGCGACGGGGTCGTCCTGGGCGTGCAGCCAGCGCGTCCCCAGGTCATCGTAGAAGGCATTGTTTACGGGGATGTCTTTGGAGCCCATGGGCCGTTCCAGTAGAGGGTTTGCCATGCGAGGAAAGCGGTGACGAGGACGGCCTGCAAGGTAATCCAGCCAGTCTCCCCCGCACGCCAGAGCAGGAAGATCATCACGAAAAGGACGGGGTGCAGGAGGAAGAGCACGGCGTGCAGCCATTGCTCTCCGGGGACGCACAGGCGGGCGTGCACCCATTCGTCCTTGGTGACGAAGAGGCTGGAGAAGATCGCCAGTCCGAGAAAGGTTGCGATCCACGGAGAGGCGGGCGGAAACAGCAGTGCGAGGAGAAGCGGCGAGAGGACGGTGAGAGTGTCGAGCGGATGGCCGATGCGTTCCCACCTCGGGATCTCGCGACGGCGGTGGAACCAGAATTCGTCCGCGAGCATCAGCAAGCCCTGCAGGGCGAACACCGTCAGCGCGAGCGGCACGAGGGGGATGAAGGATTCGAGGGGCAAGGCTCACACCTTCCGCATCACCGAGCCATAAATCGTGAGGCCCGGGCCGAAGGCAAGGCTGACCACGGGCGTGCCGGGCACCACGGCGGGATCGCGAACGATTCGGTCCCAGATATGCGGCAGGGTCGCCGAGGACATGTTGCCGCGTTCGAAGAGAATCTCCCGGGATGCGCGAAGCTGCGTGGAATCCAGCTTCATCCACTCTTCCACCTTGTCCACGATGCGCGGCCCGCCCGGATGCACGGCCCACACGGCCTTGTCCAGATCGGTGCGCGACAGGCCGGAGGCTTCGGCCAATGCGTCGGTGAACGCGCCGAGTTCCGGGCCCACCTTGTCGGGAACGTTGCGCGAGAGGGTCATGCGCATGCCGAAATCACCCGGTGCCCAGCGGATGTCGTCCATCGAATCGGGCACGATGCGCTCGGCGAACCCCAGGATCTCGAGGCCGCCTCCGTCCGTGTCCGGCGCGACGGACTCGCCCAGACTGTAGCGGATGAAGCCGTCGGCGAACAGCGACTGCACGACGAGTTGCTCGGGATCATGTCGCGCGGGGTTGAGGTGCAGCGAGCAAACCTCGGTGTGCACGATGTCGCAGCGCCCTCTCCCCTTCCCCTTCGGCGCGCCGGTGCTGCCGGACGGTCCGGACGCCAGGTACCCTGCCGCGATGCGCACGGCGGGCAGGGCGGCGTAGCACCCCATGTGATAGGCATGGGTCACCCGCGCGCGGGCCTGCCAGCCGCGTTCCTCCACCAGCACCTGCGGCGCCGAAGGAGCCGCGTAGCCGGTGCACGTCACGTGGATGATCTCATCCGGGGAATCCTGCTCGCCTGCGTACAGCGCATTCACGGCACGCTCCGCCATGCCCGCGAACGCGTCCATCCGCGCGGCGGTTCCGGCGCCCTGCGGCATCCGGTCAACCGGAAACAGTTCCTTGCCCGCGAAGTCTTCGTCGAGAAACTCGCCGATGTCGCTGTAGCGGAAGCCTACGGTTTCGGGAGACGGGGCGAAGCGGCGCAAGTGGCGTTCCATCTGGCGGCGAAATGCGCCCGGATCGAATCCCGGATCGCCCTTGCGCAGCGTCTCTTCGGCACGGGCATGCGCGGCCGCGAGCCAGTTCACCACGTCGGCGTGCGAGCCGCGGAAGGCGGGGAGGTGAATGCGGAAGTTGGAGAGGACGGGACGGGGGTGCATGTCACCAAGATACACCCTGCCGGGGGATGCTTCGCGGTCTATCGGGAATTTCCGGTCAGGGAGCGGATTCCAAGCCCTCGCCTACTGCAAGTAAACCGCATACGGTTCTGTTTGTGCCCGCAGGTTCACGAGTACCACTTGGGAAGACATCACCGTATCGATGATCGGAAGTGCAGGATCCGCCGATTCAGAATGGGACACGATGAGACGCCTTCCCACATGCTTCGGCAGGATCCGTAAACGAACCGTGAGATCATGGTCGTAAAACTCCTTGTCCAGGTTGTTCGTGACACTCAGCGAGAAGCTGTCCTCGCCTGTCGCATCCATGCGAACACGCGTGGCATTGCGCTGGAGGATGTACAAGGTCACGGCATCCATCCCTGCGAGCCAGACCTTTCCCTCGTCACGCAGCTCTTGTACCAAAGTCATGTCGGAAAGAAAGTTCTGTTGCCGGTAAAATCCCCATGCAATCCAATCGCGTCCCGGAGTTTCACCATCAAACCCGATGCTGTGATAAGTGCTGATCAACCAGGATCCAAGCTCCACATTCCTGTGCAAATGCTGCGCGAACTGCTCCGGGTTGTTGGTGCAAACATCCGTACAACCTTCAAAGGCTGCGTCTTCCATACGCAAAGACGGCAGGGTATACCAGTTCGGAGGCGCTTTTTCCTTTCCAGGCATGATGTACGGCCCATAACCCTGTACGCGCGGTTGAAACATGCGTCCCGAAAGAAATCCTGCATCGCGGAGAGCACGTTGTGTCGAGGCTTTTCGACCATTTCCATAAGGATATGCGTACGAAACCGGCTTCAACCCATAGGAAACCATCCGTTCGTAATTGGTCCTGAAGGAATTGTATGCGCCATCATAATCGAAGGCATCATGATCATCGTGGGCATGCCCATGCCCGAAGTATCCAAAGCCGTGGGGAATCAGCGAGTCCTTGAGAAAGTCCATGCGATGGGGATGCTCGTCGTAAAGCGTGGAAACAATCTCGTAATCCATGAACATGCCGCGCTCGATCAACCACTCGTTCTCGAAGGAAAAAACCTCAGGATCATCGGCGTCGAGCGTGGGAGAATAGGCGGACAAATACCCGTTATACCACTTGGTCAGGTCGGCACGAACATCCTGCGGTGCAGAATCATCGTTCCACAGCATGCAACCCGTGCTTCCGAAAACAAACATGGAAAAAAGCAAAGAATGAAATGGCGCAAACCGGAACATCGAGTTTCCCCTTCGAATAGACTGGAGCATCCTGTCCTAGTTACAAAGGTTCCTGGACATGTGACACAAAACGGGTGTTTGAATCCGGAATGGAGGCGCGCTTTCGTATTTTCCGCAATTCCTCCCGCAGCACCGATTCCGAGGATCGCTCGCTGCCATCCGCGAACCGGATCCGGTACGGGCGGCCTGTGACCGAAGAGCGCGTGGCGCAGCGCAGAATGAAGTCCTCGGCGGTACGGACGTGTTTCTCCTGGTGCTTCCACTTCAGGCGCAGGTGTTCCACAGCCTCGGCGGGCGTGTGTTCCTTCCCGTTGCGGACGAACACGGCCCCCTCCTGCACCTCGACCCAGGCGAGCAAGGACTCGATCTCCGCGCGCGCGGTCGTGTCCGCCGTCGCGAAACACAACGACACGGAGAGCGCAGGGAGGAGCAAAAGGAGTTTCAGACGGAGCATGCCCCGAAAATAACCATTACCGCACAGCGCCCCCCCAAACCGCCGCAAGCATGAGGTCGCCGTAGGCGAACAAATCAAAAACCCCGCCTGTTTCCAGACGGGGTTTTGCATTGCATTCCTCTCCCGCAGGGGGAGCGGGGGGTTACGCCGCCGCTTCCGCCAGCGAATGGTTCTTCGACTCGAGGCGACTCGGCTGGCCGGTCAGGAAGGCGTCCACCGAACGCGCGCATTCGCGGCCCTCGGAGATGGCCCAGACCACCAGCGATTGCCCGCGACGCATGTCGCCCGCCGCGAACACCCCATCCACCGACGTGCGATAGTCCTGCGTGTTCGCCTTGGCGTTGCCGCGCTCATCCTTCTCCACACCGAGCTGGTCCAGGATATTGTGCTCGGGATGCAGGAAGCCCATGGCGAGATACACCCGCTCGGCGGGCATCTCGAACTCGCTGCCGGGGATTTCGGTGAACTTGGGGCCGTTCCACTCCAGGCGCACGGCGCGGATGGCGCGCACATTGCCCTCGGCATCCTTGAGGAACTCCTTGGAGAGCACGGACCAGTCGCGTTGGCAGCCTTCCGCCTGCGAGCTCGAGGTGGAGAGCATGCGCGGCCCCGGATGCGTCGGCCACGGGGTGTCGACCGTGCGTGTTTCGGGCGGCTTCGGCAGCAGCTCGATCTGGGTCACCGACTTCGCGCCATGGCGAATCGAGGTTCCCACGCAGTCGGATCCCGTGTCACCGCCGCCGATGACCACGACGTGCTTGTCGGTCGAGAGGATCTCCTCTTCCTTCGGGATGGTGTCGCCGGCCACGCGCTTGTTGTTCTGCGTGAGGAACTGCATGGCAGGATAGACCCCCCTCGCATCGCGTCCCGGAATGGGAAGATCGCGCGCGAGGGTGGAGCCGCCGGTGAGCACGATGGCGTCGAACTCCTTGCGGAGATCCTCGGCCTTGACGTTCACGCCCACGTTCGCGTTGGTCTTGAAGGTCACGCCTTCCTCGGTCATGAGGTCGACGCGCTTCTGTACCCACTTCTTTTCCATCTTGAAATCGGGAATCCCGTAGCGCAGCAGACCGCCGATACGGTCGGCGCGCTCGAAGACGGTCACGAGGTGCCCGGCCTTGTTCAGCTGGTCGGCGGCGGCGAGACCCGCCGGACCCGACCCGACCACCGCGACCTTCTTGCCCGTGCGGAACTCGGGGGGACGGGGCTTCATCCACCCCTGCGACCAAGCGTAATCGATGATCGAAACCTCGATGTTCTTGATGGTCACCGGGGGCTTGTTGATGCCGAGCACGCATGCCGACTCGCAAGGAGCCGGACAAATGCGTCCCGTGAACTCGGGGAAGTTGTTGGTCGAAAGCAGGCTCTTCAGGGCCGCCTCCCACTTCCCGCGGTACACATGGTCGTTGAAGTCGGGAATGATGTTCCCGAGCGGACATCCCGTGTGGCAGAACGGAATGCCGCAGTCCATGCAACGGGCACCCTGGGTCTGCACCTCTTCGGTGGAAAGCGGCACCACGAACTCTTCGTAGTTCTTGACGCGCTCTTCCACGGGCTTGTAGGCGGGAACTTTCCGCGGAAACTCCTTGAATCCTGTCGTCTTGCCCATGTCGCTTATCCCTTCACCATGGCTTCGGCGGCCAGTTCGGCCATCGCGCGCTTGTAATCCCGGGGCATCACCTTCACGAACTTGCGAAGGCTGTTCTTCCAGTCCGCGAGGATGTCCTTCGCGGCGGAACTCCCCGTGTATTCGAGATGACGCTCGATGCGCCCCTTCAACTCGATGGCCTCCTCGGCCTCGGTGACCTCCTCTAGGTCCACCATCTCCGGATTGACCCGTGCCGGGACCTTGCCGTCAGGATCGAACAGGTAGGCGATGCCCCCGCTCATTCCTGCCGCGAAGTTGCGGCCGATCTCGCCGAGGATGACCACGCGTCCGCCGGTCATGTACTCGCATCCATGATCGCCGCAGGACTCGACGACCACCTCGGCGCCGGAGTTGCGCACGCAGAAGCGCTCGCCCGCCATGCCGCGGATGTAGGACTCGCCGCCGGTCGCGCCGTAGAACGACACGTTGCCGACGATCACGTTCTCGGCGGGCACGAAGGTCGAGATCGCGGGAGGATACAGGATCAGTTTGCCGCCCGACAGGCCCTTGCCGAAGTAGTCATTGGCTTCACCCTCGAGCTCCATGGTCACGCCCGGCACCGCGAAGGCTCCGAAGCTCTGCCCCGCCGAACCCGTGAATTTGAGGTGCACGGTGTTCCCGGGAAGCCCCTTCGCCCCGTACTTGCGGGTGATGTTGGAGGACAGGATCGTGCCCACGGTACGGTGGACGTTGCGGATCTCGAACTCGGCCTTGACGGCCTTGCCCTGTTCGAGCGCCGGCTTCGCGGCCTCCATAAGCTGCCAGTCGAGCGACTTGTCGAGGCCGTGGTCCTGGGTCTCGCAGCAGTGCATGTTGCCCACGGTGGTCTCGCCGAAGCCGTGCAGCAGCTTGTCGAGCTGCAGGTGCTTCGCCTTCCAGTGGTTGACGCCCTTGCGCGGCGCGAGCTTCTCGACGCGGCCGACCATCTCGTTGACGGTACGGAAGCCGAGCTTCGCCATGTGCTCGCGCAGGTCCTGCGCCAGGAAGCGGTAGTAGTTGACGACGTGCTCCACCTCGCCCGCGAAGGTCTTGCGAAGGTCAGCATCCTGCGTCGCAATGCCGACCGGGCAGGTGTTGAGGTGGCACTTGCGCATCATGATGCAGCCCATGGCGATGAGGCCGCCGGTGGCGACGCCCCACTCCTCCGCGCCCAGCAGCGTGGCGATCGCGATGTCGCGACCCGTGCGCAGCATGCCGTCGGTTTGCAGCACCACGCGCGAGCGCAGGCCGTTCTTGATCAGAACCTGGTGCGACTCCGAGAGCCCGAGCTCCCAGGGAAGCCCGGCATGCTTGATGGAGGTCTGCGGGGAAGCCCCCGTGCCGCCGTCGTGGCCCGAGATGAGAATCACGTCGCTGTGCGCCTTGGCGACGCCGGCCGCGACCGTGCCCACACCCACCTCGGCGACCAGCTTCACGCTGATGCGCGCCCGGTCGTTGCTGTTCTTCAAGTCGTAGATCAGCTGCGCGAGATCCTCGATGGAGTAAATATCGTGATGCGGAGGCGGCGAGATCAGGCCCACACCCTCGGTACTGTGCCGGGTCTTGGCGATGAACTTGTCGACCTTCCAGCCGGGAAGCTGGCCGCCCTCGCCGGGCTTCGCGCCCTGCGCCATCTTGATCTGGATCTCGTCGGAATTGACCAGATACTCGCTGGTCACACCGAATCGGCCCGAGGCGACCTGCTTGATGCTGGAGCGCATGCTGTCGCCGTTGGGCATGGGCTGGAACCGCAGGGGGTCTTCCCCGCCCTCGCCGGTGTTGCTGCGCGCGCCGAGGCGGTTCATGGCCATGGCGAGCGTGGTGTGCGCTTCCCAACTGATGGAGCCGAACGACATGGCCCCGCTGGCGAAGCGTTTCACGATTTCATCGACGGGTTCGACTTCGTCGATCGGCACGGGAGTGGCATTGTCGAAGTCGAGAAGGCCGCGCAAGGTCAGGGGCGCATCGCCCTGGTTGTCGATGAGGCGGGTGAACTCGCGGTACAGGTCGTAGTTCCCCGTGCGGACGGCGTGCTGCAACTTGTGCACCGTATCGGGCGTGAGCATGTGACGCTCGCCGCGCTGCCGCCAGTGATACTGTCCACCCACCTCGATGTCGCCGGGGGCCTCTTCCTGTTCGGGATAGGCCGCGCGGTGACGCAGCAGGGTTTCCTTCTCGAGCGTCGCGAGGTCGATGCCGCCGATGCGGGATGCCGTGCCGGTGAAGTATTCGTCGACGATTTCGGTGCCGAGGCCCACGGCCTCGAAGATCTGCGCGCCGATGTAGGACTGCACGGTGGAGATTCCCATCTTGGAAATCACCTTGAGCAGCCCCTTGTTCACGGCCTTGATGTAATTCTGCTCCGCCTTTTCGAGCGTGAGGCCATCCTTGAACAACTTGCGGCGGCGCATGTCCTCGATGGTCTCGAAGGCGAGGTACGGGTTGATCGCGCTGGCGCCGTAGCCAAGCAGCAAGGCGAAGTGATGCACCTCGCGCGCCTCGCCGGTTTCGATGACCAGGCCACAGCGCGCGCGCAGGCCTTCGCGGATCAGGTGGTGATGAACGGCAGAGACCGCCAGCAAAGACGGAATCGCCGCGTGGTCCGAATCCACGGGACGGTCGGAGAGCACGATGACGTTATAGCCTTCCTGCACGGCTTCGGAAGCCTGGCGACGGATGCGGGCCAACGCCTTCTCGAGACGCCCCTGCCCTTCCTCTGCCTTGAAGACGATGGGGATGGTGCGCGCCTGGAAGTGGTTCTTGTCGACCCAGCGCAGGCGCTCAAGCTCATCATTGGTCAGCACGGGATGCGGCAACTCGATGGTGCGGCAATGCGCGGCCGTCTCCTCGAGCAGGTTGTCTTCCTTACCCACGAAGGTGGTCAGCGACATCACCATCTCCTCGCGATCCTTGTCGATCGGGGGATTCGTCACCTGGGCGAAGAGCTGGTGGAAATAGTCGAACAGGTTGCGGCTCTTGTCGGAGAGCACCGCCAGCGCCGCGTCGTTGCCCATGGAACCGAGCGCTTCGAGGCCGTCGTTGACCATCGGGGCCATCAGGATCTTGAGATCCTCGAGCGTGTATCCGAAGAACTTCTGACGCTTGAGGACGGTTTCGGGGGCCGGCTGCTTGATCTCCCTGGAGGGGGACAGGCTCGCCAGGTCGATCTTGCCCTTCTTCAGCCACTCACCGTAGGGGCGGCGCGTGGCGAGCGAGTGCTTCACTTCTTCGTCGGGAATGATGCGGCCCTCGGCCAGGCTGACGACGAACATGCGACCGGGCTGCAGGCGCCCCTTGAGGACGATGTTCTCGGGCGGGAAGCTGAGCACGCCTGCCTCGGAACCCATGACAAGGATGTCGTCCGAGGTGAGTTGATAGCGCGAGGGGCGAAGACCGTTGCGGTCAAGCGTGGCGCCGATGATCTCGCCGTCGGTGAAGGCCACCGAGGCGGGGCCGTCCCAAGGCTCCATGATGGTGCCGTGGTACTCGTAAAACGCCCGCTTCTCGGGAGACATGTCGGGATCCTTTTCCCACGCCTCGGGGATCAGCATCGCCATCACATGAGGCAGGCTGCGCCCACCCATCACCAAAAGTTCGACCGCATTGTCGAGCTTGGCCGAGTCGGAACCGTCGGGTTCCACGATCGGAAGCAACTTTGCGATCTCGTCGTCGGTAAACAGGCTGGACTTCAGCAGCGATTCGCGCGAGCGCATCCAGTTCTCGTTCCCGCGCAAGGTGTTGATTTCGCCGTTGTGCGCAAGGAAACGGAACGGATGGGCCAAGGGCCAGCTGGGGAAGGTGTTGGTTGAGAAGCGGCTGTGAACCAGCGCCAGCGCGGACTCGAAGTCGGCGTCGACGAGATCGGGGAAGTACCCGTTGACCTGGGTCGCGGTGAACAGGCCCTTGTAAACGATGGTGCGGCTCGAGAGCGACCCCGCATAGAAGTCGTGGCAGCCGGGGAGGCCGCTCTCGCGAATGGTGCGCTCCGCGTACTTGCGCAGCACGTAGAGCTTGCGGTCGAAGGTTTCCGCGTCGGGGGCGTCATTACCGCGCGCGATGAAGACCTGCATGTGGGCCGGCTCGGTGGACTTCACCGACTCGCCGATCTCATGATTGCTGCTGGGAACCTCGCGCCATCCGAGAATGGTGCGGCCGCATTCGGCGGCGCATTGCTCGAAGAGCTTGCGCACGGCTTCGCGGGCCGAAGGCTCCTTGGGCAGGAACAACTGGCCCACACCGTAGTCACCCGCGGCGGGGAGCTTGATCCCCAGTTCCGCGCACTTTTTGGCAAAAAACCGATGGGGGACCTGGGTCAGGATCCCGGCGCCGTCCCCGGAATTCTTCTCCGCACCCGAGGCTCCGCGATGCTCAAGGTTGACGAGCAGCTGGATCCCTTGTGAGACGATGTCATGGGACTGTTTCCCCTTGATGTGAACCACGAAGCCGACGCCGCAGGCGTCGTGCTCATAACGGGAGTCGTACAACCCCTCGGGGCGGGGAAAACCTCTCAACATGGCGTTACCTCTTCACTTGAAAGACGCGGCGGATGGAACCCGGAGGGTTCGTGCCTGGATCCGAGCCGTGACCGAACCGGCGGGGCAAAGGTAGGAAAAATCACCGGGATTTCCCCCGGCCGACATCACCAGGACGCGACAAAACGCAGGAAATCGCTGCCACCCGCCATCCAATGTTCCGCCGGGGACTCCAGCAGGCGGCGCACATCGCCCCTCCACACTTCCCAGGCGCCTGACTCGACTTCCGCCTCGAGTTGTCCTTTCCCCCAACCGGAGTACCCCAAAAAGAGGCGCAGACTCCGGGGGTCCCGTGAGAGGAATTCTTCGATCTCCGTCCAGGTTCCCCCCAAATACACCTCCGGAACGATCTCCATCGACTGCGGCGCGGGATCCGGGCCGATCTGCAGGATTTGCAGCTCGGACGCCTGCACGGGGCCGCCGAGATGGATGGGGCGACTTGCATCGTTTGGGGAGACCGTGTCGGGAAGACCTTCGAAAACCTCGCGAAGCGGCATGCGCGACGCACGGTTCAGCACCAGACCATAAGCCCCTTCCTCGTCGTAGTGGCAGATCAGGACCAACGTGCCCTTGAAGTTCGGATCAGTCAAGGCGTCGCGCGCCACGAGGATCGCCCCGTGTTCAAGACGGCGTTTCTGGACCTCCGGGATAAAGGCGTCTGGAGCGGAATGCATGGTGGAAAAATAACGCAAGGCCGGCCCGCGCGAAGTAATCAGAACCGCGCAGACACCCGTTTGGCTAGCTTTTCCCGGCCTCCGTTCCCGTTTTCATCTCCATTCAAACCCCGGACCCTGAATTCATCATGCCTCTTCCCTCCGGACTTTCTTCCTACGAATTCCAGCGTACCTTGGTTCCCAGCCGCGATCTCCCCCACTATTTCCACCTGCGCCTTGTGAAGGATGAGAAGGGCTTGCCTGCCCTGCTTGAACCGGAAACACCGAAACCGGAACCTCTGGATCTGGAGACGTTCTTCGGAACGAAAGGGCCGATCGAAATCGAAATCGGATGCGGCAAGGGCACATTTTTCACGCGCTACTGCGAAAACCACCCGGAACTCCCATTCCTTGCTCTCGAGTGGGAAGCCGAGTTCGCCTATTACTCCGCCGAACGACTCGCCCGGCGCCCCCATCTCAAGCATGCACGCGTGGTGCTCGGCGACGCTGTGCCGTTCTTTCGCGACTTCCTCCCCGAATCCTGCGCCCAAGCCATTCACATCTACTTCCCCGATCCCTGGCCGAAGAAGCGGCACCACAAGCACCGCATCATCCGGCCGGAGTTTCTGGAGTTGATGCGACGGGTTGCCATTCCAGGCGCTCCATTCTTCTTCGGAACAGACCATCCCGAGTACAACGCGGCCGCGCGGGAGCTTTTCGCGGCGACTCCCTGGCTCGAGATGGTCGATCCCGATGCCGAACCCACTGAGGGTATTCAAACGAACTTCGAGATCAAGTACCGTAAGATCGGAAAACCGATCTACCGGTGCGTCCTCAACATCACGTAGCGGCACCACCCCCCGGGCACCCGACCGGGCTTCGACGGAACCCGAAACAGGTCCGAAATGGGAGAATGAAAGCGCGTTATTCCGCATGAATGGCGTTTTATCCGGCTTTTTCTTCTGATACGGTCGGGGTGTTCACATCTGGCAACAGTTTTTGCCCGGGATTTCCATTTGGCAGAAATTTAACCCGCTATCTTCAATCTTGTCGTTTTGTCGTGATTATGCGGCATCATGTTGACTTATCGTCGCAAAAAACATGATGCGCATCGCAAAAAATGTTTTCCGCTCGCCACGTTGCGGGCGCTTGAAGGAGCGAAAAATGAGACTGCAAGAACTTCGCGCACTTGGCTTGGCAGCAGTGGCCGCCGTCGCCTTCGGAGTCGCGGGTTGCATGGAGCAAGATTCCAAGACGCCGCTGCAACCTGCACACGACGAAGCGGCCCTGATTGCCACCAGTCATTCGGGACAGCGGGGGATCGAGCGCGCCATCGAGGCCCAGAAAAAAGCCAATGCCGTGCTTTTGAACAAGCTTGGCATCGTCGGTACGGGCTCGACGCTGAACGAGGAAGGCCTGCCCGCCGTTCTGATTTTCGTGGAAGATTCGGCGATGGTTGCCGGACTGCCCGACAGCGTGGACGGGCTCCCTGTGATTCCCGAAGTGACCGGAAAGGTCTATGCGCTTGAGGGTAGCGACGATCCGCCGCTTCCCTCCCCTTCCTGTTATGAGGGCAGCACGACTGCGAGCACGCCGCGCCCCGTGCCCATCGGAGTGTCCGCCGGCATCGTCGGCTACAGCGGAGGAACCTACGGTGTCCGCGTGTTCGATCCGCAGGGCAATCTGTACATGCTCAGCAACAACCACACATTCGCGGGCAGAAATGCCGCTCCCATCGGAACCTACGCCGTGCAGCCCCGTCCCGCCGACGGCGGAAGGTTCCCGGCGGATACCGTGGGCAACCTTGCGGACTTCGAGCCGCTGTTGTTTTGCCGTGTTGAACTCGATGCAAGTCCCGGGGACTGGGAACAATGCCCGATCAACATCATGGACGCGGCCATCGTTGCGACGACTGCGGCTTTGGCCGGCAACGCGACCCCCTGCGACGGCTACGGGATCCCTTCCGGTACACCGGCGGAGGCGCGCAATGGCCTTCGCATCAAGAAGTACGGGAGAACCACGGGCATGACCGTGGCAACAGTGCATGGCGTGAACGTGACCGTGAACGTGAACTTCGGAACCTATTCGGATGGCGCCTACCGGATCGTCCGTTTCGAGAACCAGATCTTCACCCGCCACAAAGGGTTCTCCGACAGCGGGGACTCCGGCTCCCTGGTCGTCACGGATCGCGGCAACGAGCCGGTCGGGCTGGTTTTTGCCGGAAGCGCGACATCGACCTTCATCAACCCCATCGGCCCCATCCTCGAGCGCTTCAACGTCTCGATCGACGGGATTTGATCGGACGAAGCCGCTCCTGAAACGATACCGCCACGACTCCGCCCCAACGGGGGCGGAGTTTTTTTGTGGTCAATGCCTTCGACTTCCCCGCCGGATGATGCCCGGCAGCACGTCGCGATGCCAGGCGACCCATTCCGTGTAATGCCGGTACTCTTTCTCCCGCCTCCGAAACTCGCGGCCGTGCACGATGCGTCGTCCCCCCCCTTCTTCGGGCGGAAGCACGATGTGAAGGCACTCGTGGTATACCACGCCTCCCACGATCTCGGGCGTGGCGGAAGGGTGGTCGTATCCGCGGCTGATGGTCAGCAGGGGGTATGTGTTGCCGTCTCCATCCCTGGCCATGGTTTGCGTCGAGAGCCCGCCCCAGCGCCGCGACCAGGTGATGCGGGCACGCAGGGATCCCCCGAAATACTCCGCGTTGACGGCAGCGAGAACCCCCTCGAGGTCATGATGCGTTCCCTTGGGTTGAAGCCGCTGCAATCGACGCTCGCGACGCCCGTTCGCGAGTTTGGCCGCGTGGGGATCCAGCGCGTGAAAGGAGTCGAGCCATGCATGCAGACGCGTCTCGATCAGCTTGCGCTCCCTGCGCGTGTTGATCGTGTTGCGGACTTGCGCCAGCCGCGACCACGCGACGAACTGGACAAGGATATCGTCAGGGGCATCGAGAACGGCACGCGGAACCTTGAGAATCGGGGGTTCGCCCCGCTTCCATTCCAACTTCCAGCCTTGCCGCAGGCGCGGGATCGTAACAACCCGGATGTGCACACCGGCGCAGGCCTTCTGCCAGCGGGTGGCAAAATCGGCATCGGGACCGGGAATGTCGGCATGGCGGGGAACGGGTGCCGGAAACGGCGGAGACTCCGGCTGCGGACCGAAGAGCGAAGTTTGCAGCCAGCGGATCACGGAGCGAGGAGCTTGAGCACGTCCTTGAGGCCGTCGCGGATGGCCACGAGATTCTTGCGGAGTTCGGGGGGCATCCCCTGCGGTTGATTCTTCGCAGGGGCGTCCGAGGTGTCCGCCGCCGAGGACGGGGAATCCGGCGTCCCGGCCACGGCTTTCAGCAAGCTCGTCTGCCCGGAAACCTCTTCGAATGTGAGTTCGGAGAGTTTCTTCTTCGCCCCTTGCAGGGTGTACTTCTCCTCGTGGAGCAAATGCCGGATGTAGCGGATGTATTCGATCTCGCGCGTGCGGTAGGCGCGGTTTCCGGCCCGGTTCTTGCGCGGACGCATTTGGGGGAACTCCGTCTCCCAGTAGCGCAGCACATGGGGCTCGAGACCCGTCATGCGACAGACTTCGGAGATGGAGTAATAGAGCTTTCCCTGCTCGAGCCGCTCGAGAAGCTTGCTCATGATGCCTTGCCCCGGAACTTCGGTTCTGTTCCCCGCACAAGGCGGACGATATTCGAGCGATGGCGCACAATGACAAAGGCGCATACCGGAAGCGCCGCCCAGAAGGTCGGGGATGCGAACGCACCGACCGGGGACTCCAGCGCGATGAACGCCGGGAGCACGACGGCCGCGGCAATCGACGCCAGGCTGACGAAGCGGAACAGGCCCATGGTCGCGGCCCATACAACGAGTGCTGCAAGACTTGCCACGGGGCTAAGATAAAGAAAAACCCCGAATCCCGTGAGCACTCCCTTCCCCCCCCGGAAGCCGATCCAGAAAGAGAAGGAGTGACCCAGCACCGCCGCAACCCCCGCAAGCAATGCCCAGATCTCCATGCCGGTCAGCAGCATGCCGGTCGCGGCGGCCGCCACGCCTTTGAGCGCGTCCAGAAGCGCCACCGTGATTCCGGGTTTCCAACCGAGGGTCCGCCAGACATTGGTCATTCCGGGGTTGCCGCTCCCGACGGTGAGGATGTCGACGCCCCGTGACCGACTGATCCACAAGGCGAACGGCAGGGCCCCGAGGACATAGCCGAAGAACAGGGCGAGCGAAGAAAGCCAGGGTGCGACCATCAGTGTTTCTCCTCGATATCAGTGCCGGAGGTCGCGGCAGTGTCGGGGTCGTACAGCTCGTCCCGCGCATCGTCCCATTCCTGGAAGCCTGTGCGCACCCCGCGCACATAGGCCGCGAGTTCCTCGTCGGTGCGCAACTGGAAACGGCTGCGGAACCAGATACGCAGCGGGACACCCTTGAGGTCGAAAAACTCCATGGCCTTGCGGCGCAGGTAGCGGACATAACTCGGCAAGACGCGCTCGGGGTGGGAGACTTCGAAGGCAAGGGCCACGGGATCAACCATCACCTGGCAGCAACGCTGCAGGCGCGCGGGACCCTGCGAGGTCGAGGGATGCGGATAAGCGTCGACGGTTTCGTGAAAGAAGCGGATGACATTGTCACGACCGAGAATCCGGGAGAGGTTTGCCTTCACTTCGAAGGCAAGATCGAGCACGCGTTGCACTCGCTTCCCGGTCAGGGCAGAGATCGCCACGAAAGGCACTCCCTCAAGCTCGGGGTTGCGCTGCAGGATGTCGCGCACGGTATGGTCGAAGGTTTTGTCGCCCGCTTCGACCAAATCCCATTTGTTGAGGCCAATGATCAGCCCCTTGCCGGCCTCCTGCACCTTCTGGCAGATGCGGTAATCCTGCTCGCCGATGTCGTCGGGCGTGTCGATCAGCAGAAGGCACACCTGGCTGCGGCGGATGGCTTCGAGGGCGCGCAGGTTCGAAAACTTTTCGACCTCGTCATGAACCCTGGCCTTTTTACGCAGGCCGGCAGTGTCGGTGAGCAGCACGCGACGGCCTTTGTACTCGAACTCCGTGTCGATGGCGTCGCGCGTGGTGCCCGCCTTTTCGGACGTGATGACGCGGTTTTCGCCTAGAAGCGCGTTGACCAGCGTGCTCTTGCCCGCATTCGGACGTCCCAGCACGGCGAGGCGCAGCGTTTCATCTGCAGCGTGTTCGCGCTCTCCCGCGTCGGGCAGCATCGTGACGATTTTATCGAGCATGTCGCGGATCCCGAACCCCGAAATGGCGGAAACCGGCAGGGGTTCCCCCATGCCAAGGCTCCAGGCCTCCACGGCCTCGCGCGCGGTTTCAGGGCGCTCGGATTTGTTGACGAGCAGCAGGACCGGCCGTTTGCGACGCATCACCATGCGCGCGAACTCCTGATCCTGCGCGGTCACGCCTGTGCGACCGTCGATGACGAAAAGGATGACGGCGGCTTCGTCAAGCGCGGCACCGATCTGGTTCCTGACCTGTTCATCAACGCCGTCCTCTCCACGCGGCATGAAGCCGCCCGTGTCGACGACGCGGAAATAGCGACCGTCGTATTCCTTGTCCTGATAGTGACGATCGCGGGTCACGCCCTCGCGATCGGAAACCACGGCAGCGCGGCGGCCCAGAATCCGGTTGAAAATGCTCGATTTGCCCACATTGGGGCGGCCGGCGATAACGACGCAGGGAAGGCTCATGTGCTGGTTTCGGTCAGGTGTCCAAGTGGTCGGATTTTCAAAGCGTTGGAAGTTAGAAATGACGCGGCCCGCCTCTGGTAGCCCGCCTGATGTCGGCGCGCCGACCATGGTGCATCATTCCTAATTTCCCCGAATGCCTCCGCCTGGCCGCCACCTCCCCCGCATCGTCGGTTACACCCTCGTTTTGGGGGTCCTGCTGCTCATCATGACGTTACTGGGGCATGCAGTGCGCGAGTTCACGAAGCCGCACAGGGAAATTTCCGTCGCCTTTCCCGAGATCTCCACCTTGATGCAGGGGGATGCCGTTGTGGAGCAAGGCGTTCCTGTGGGCCACGTCGGCAAGACCGGGTTCCGCGACGGGCTCACCGTCACTTCACTGGAACTTCATCACCGCAGGCCGCTCGGCAGCGACACCCGGTTCCTGAGCATCAGCCATTCGCTCATGGGAGCCCGTCAGGTTTGGATCGTGCCGGGGAACTCTCCGGATCCTCTCGACGAATCCGTCGTACATGCCGGTGTTTTCGTTCCGTCGCTGGTGGACAGGATGCATGAAGCGGAAAGCTTGGTCACGGCCGTGGCGGAAATCGAACAGTCTCTCGGAGGCCTGTTACAGGCGGATAATGGCATTGCATCCTTGGCGAACAGCGATCAAGCATTCATTCTTCTCATACGCGATCTGGACACCTTGGCCAGAAGGTTGGCATTGGCATCGGGAACATGGAAGGGAGCGCTACAGGAAGTGAACGCAATGCTCGCCTCGGCAGGAATGATGACCACCCACATGGAGCAACGTACGGATATCGTGGGTATCGCGCTGGAGGAACATCTCCGAACATTCGGCAACATCCTGTCAAGAGTCGAAGCCACCGCAGGCAGGCTGGAGACTTTCCTTGAAACACTGAACGCCCCCGAAACACTTCCCGGAGCGCTCGGTGATGTAAGGCTTTACAACGATCTCGCCGATGGAATCAAAGGGCTCGGAGAAGCCGTACGTTCACTCAATGACGAGGGGGTTTCGGATATCCGGCCAAGGCGCCGTTAAGACGCAGAGGCGTGACATTTCACGGCGTTCCGACAGGCTAGCCACCGAGCGCGTCGAGCTTGCGGTAGATCGTCCTCAGACTCACCCCCAGATCTTGGGCGGTTTTCGCCTTGTCTCCCTGATTGGCATCCAGGGTTCCACGCAGCACCGCCAGTTCGATTTCGGACAGGGTCATGCCGGGCTTGATGGACGCGATGGGGTTGCTGCGCATGGCCCCGCTCAGTTCGGGGGGGAGATCCTCCACCGTGATCTGGTGCCCCAGGCACAATATCACCGCGCGCTCGATCGCGTTCTCCAGTTCCCGTACGTTTCCGGGCCAGCCATAGCGTTCCATGGTGCGCAAAGCTTCCGCGCTCACGGAAAGATTCTGACGGTTGTTTTTCCGGCAGTACTTCGCGATGAAATGCAGGATCAGGTCGTGCAAATCCTCTGGACGTTCGCGCAGTGGCGGAACACTCAGCGGAATGACGTTCAACCGATAGAACAGGTCTTCCCGGAACGTTCCCGCCTCGACGAGCTTGCGCAGCGGCATGCTGGAAGAGGCAATGATGCGCACGTCGACTTTTACTGTCTCTCCGCTCAGGGGAATGATTTCTCCGGTTTGCAGAAAGTGCAGGATCCTGGATTGCACCCGCTGAGATGCTTCGCCGATTTCATCGATCAGCAGGCTGCCGCCGTTAGCGTCGACAAGCTTTCCCGTTTTGTCATGCTCCGCACCGGGAAATTCTCCCTTTTTACAGCCGAACAACTCCGCCTCGAGTTGGCTTTCGGGAATGGCGGCGCAGTTCACCTTCACAAAAGGCTGCGCAGACCTCTTCGAATTCTGAACGATGTAGTTCGCGAGGATCTCCTTGCCTGACCCGGCCTCACCAAGAATCAGGACCGTGGCATCACTCGTCGCTGCTTGTACTGCACGGGCAAGAAGCTCCTTGAACTGCCGACTCTTGCCCGACTCAAAACTCTGGGCATTTTTTTTGAGTTTTTCCCGCAGTTCAAGGTTTTCGAGCAAGAGCGCAGCCTTCTCAAAGGCCCGGTGCACCACTGCGGCGATCTCTTGGCGCTTGAAGGGTTTGGGAATGAAATCATAGGCACCCCGCTTCATCGCCAGAACCGCGTCGTCGATGGAGCCGTGGCCGGTAATCAGGATCACCTGGATTTCGGGGCGGAAGTCCTTGATGCGTTGCAGGATCTCAAGCCCGTCAAGTTCGGGCATCTTCAAGTCCGTGATGACGACGTGCGGCAATTGTTCCTGGATCAGCGCAAGCGCGGCGGCAGGATCGGTGGATGTCAGGATTTCGTAGCCCAGATCCCGCAAAACCCGTGAAAGCGAGTCAAGGATGCTCTGCTCGTCGTCAAGAATGAGAAGCTTTTTCATGCCCGCTCCTGCAAGGTTGTCATGGACCGCCACCGACTTGAAGTTTTCTTTACGACTGAATCATAGTGCCATTTTTGCAGACAGTGTGGCACAATACCCACCGAATGACTTTTTGTCAAAAGAAACTCGCACAGAACTTCGGAGGATCGCGAGTTTTTTCGATTTTAGATGGATGACTAGCTTTCCCCGGATGGCCTTCGCAAAAAAGCCAGAAGAACCGGCTCTTACCAGCACAGCGCTTCGCGAAGATTTGCAAAACCTTCTGCAAAGGCAAGGAACCAGTGACCTTGCACTTCAGGCGGTCGCCGCGTCCGTAAAGCTGGAACTCGAAGCTGACGCCGCCCTTGTCTACACTCTTGATGCCGGCACGGGCCTGCTGAAGCTTCGTTGCCACCCCGGAATCAGCACCGCTGACGCCACGGGAATCCGCTTCCACTGCATCGGGAAGGGGCTTCCGGGCCTTGCCGCAGCGAGGCAAGAGCCCATCCAAAGCGCATTCGAAACGACATCGATGACACCGGAAGAAAGGGCCGTACTGCCGGCAAACTCCCTCTTCTTTCCCCTGATCTTCGACGGGCGCATGCGCGGGGTCATTGGAGTGGCGCGCCAAGCCGACGCCCCATGGGCACCCGAGACGGTTTCCTTGCTGACAGGTGTCGCCCGTCTCATCGCCACCTACCTCAAGTAACCTGATGTTTTCCATTTACGACTGGGTTGTCGTCGGCCTTTATTTCGCGGGCATGGCGGCCATTGGCGCTTATTTCTCCCGGCGCAACCGGGATTTCAAGGACTTCATGTTCGGTGGCGGCAGCATGCCGTGGCTCGCGGTCGGCATCTCCCTCATCGCGACTTCGGTGAGCGCCACCACCTTCCTGGGCAACCCTGCCGACGCGTTCGCCAATGACATGCGCCTGCTGATGCTGGGCGGCGGTGGCTTGCTCGCGATTGCGATCGTCTGGTTCCTTTTCATCCCCCGGTTCCGTTCCAGTGGCGTCAGTTCCGCATACGAACTTCTCGAACTGCGCTTTTCCCGTCCGGTCCGCCTGCTCGCGGCGACGCTTTACTCGCTGCACCTCGTCCTGCGAACAGGACTGTTGATTTACGTTCCGGCGCTCGTGCTTGAGCGCATCCTGGCCGTCCCCCTTTGGGCGACGATCCTCATCATGTCGGCTGCGGCGATGCTCTACACCTATCACGGCGGCATCAAGGCCGTGACCTGGACAGACGTCGTGCAGTTCTGCGTTTTCTTTGGCGCGGGGCTCGCCGCCCTCTGGATCTGCGCCGACGCCATCGGTGGGTTCGGCGAAGCGATGCGGCTTGCCGGGGACGCGGACAAGACGCGATGGTTCAGCGCCGAATTCAACCCTGCAAGCGATCGCACCTTGATCAGCGCCGTCGGCGCCTACCTGTTCTTCGAGCTTGCCATCCGCGGCTGCGACCAACAGTTCGTGCAGCGCTACCTCTCCTGCCGCAGCGTACGCGAAGCCAACCTGTCTTCCCTGGCTTCCGGAGTGCTCGGCATCGCGGTGGGACTGCTGTTCTTCCTCCTCGGAGCCTTTCTGTTCGTCTACTACCGAGTCGCTGAAATCGCGCCCCTCCCGGTCACGGAAATCAACCAGGTGTTCCCCCACTTCATCCTGACGACCTTGCCTGTCGGCGCGAAGGGGTTGCTGGTCGCAGCCATTTTCGCGGCCGCCATGAGCTCGCAAAGTTCTGCGCTCACGGCATTGTCCAACACGACCGTGGCCGACTTCCTGCGCGGGAGAACGGAACACGCCGATGGCGGCTTACGCTCGGCCCGCCTGTGGGTTCTGGTTTGGGGAGTCATGGGGGCCATCGCTGCATTCATCGCCAGTTTGGGGGACATCTCCATTTTGCAGAAGGCGTTGTTCTTCACGTCCCTGTTCATCGGGCCCTTGCTCGGACTCTTCCTGCTGGCATTCTTCCGTCCGAACCTGAATCCGAGCGCCGTCTTCGCGGGCGCGATCGGGGGCATGCTCTTCCTCCTCCTGTTCCTGAACATCCCGGTGCTTCCCGAAGGAGCATGGAATCCGCCCTTCGGCGGGATTTTCTCCTGGCCCTGGAATCCCGTGCTGTCGATGACGGCGACGCTTGTCTTCGCGCACGCGCTGCATCCGGTGGCGACACGGGCAGGAGGTAGGAGGTAAGGGGTATCAGGAATTCCGAAGGTCTGTCCGGAAGCGGCCGGAAGAACTGGCGACCGCCTCTTCCCTTCACCCGCATCGAGTGATCTCCACCCAATACCTCCTACCCCCTGCCTCTTGTCTGACACCCCCTACCCCATCAACAACACGTTGATCAGCGCGTGCACGGATCCGATCACGAACCCGATGGCGGCCCCGACCCAGGCAATCTCGCGAAACTCGCGATAACCAATTTGTTCGATGATGCCATTGAGTTCGGTGACGTCGAAAGCCATGATGTTGCGGCGCAGGGTTTCCTGAAGGTCGATTTTTCCCTCGAGGCTGTCGACCAAGCGTTCCGTGAAGGGACCCGCCTCCTCGGCCACCATCGCAGCCAACTGGTCACGGATGCCCTCGAGTTTTTCGGGCTTCACGAACATCTTGATCATGGGCATGGTGTCGAGGATTTCCTCGAGTTTTTCGTCCCACTTTTCCGCGAGCAACTGGCGCATGGCCCCCACCGGATCGACCTGACGCAAAAAATTCAGGATGTCTTCACGCGTCAGGAATCGCTCGGCGATGGCGGCCGAGATGCGGTCCGCAAGCTCGGCCTGGCGACGCGGAAGGAGGCCTTGCAGTTTGAAGCCCAGGATGTTGACGGGGCGCACCGGCTTCAGCAAAAGCTGCACGGCCATCCAATTGGTGAAGAAGCCGTGTGCCGTCGCCACGGCCATGGGAACGAGGATGAGCGGGAGGATTTGCGAGAATGTCATGGGTCAAAGGTAGCTGCGGACCCTGATGCTCCGTGTTTCCGACAACTCTTTACGATTCATCGCGTGAGTCCCGTTTCCATTCTTCGCATTCTTTTCTATGCTTGCCATCCAAGTCATTGTCCAAACCCGCTTTCCCAGACTTCCTCGAACGCGCAACCCGCTTCGTCGACATCCTTGGATACCGGGCGGCCGCAGGCGCAAGCCGGGGACTCAGGTTTACTTGCCTGACCCGCGACCGACGGAGACCATGATGTGCGAGCCCCGAATCCGCAAGGTGCGGTGAAGGTGGCCCGCCAGACGCGCGGGTGGACAACGAAAACCCCACCCCCCGACTTTCTTTCGGTATTCCGTTGCCTCCGGCTTCGGATCCGAAATCGATCAGGCCGTCCTCTGAGGACGGGTGTTTGCTTCACCGGCAACCAAAGGAATGATTGCCATGCTTTTTCGTGATTTGAACCTCAATCCCACCATCCTCTCCGCCCTCGAAGCGAAGGGCTACGAAGCGCCGACGCCGATCCAGGCAGGAGCGATCCCCGCGATTCTCGAGGGACGTGACGTTTGGGGCTGCGCCCAGACCGGCACCGGCAAGACCGGTGCCTTCGCGCTTCCCATGCTGAACAATCTCGCAAGCCGTCCTTTCGTCAAGACGAATGCGGTGCGTGCCCTCGTGCTCTCCCCCACCCGCGAGCTTGCGTTGCAGATCGCCGAGCAGTTCACCGCCTACGGGAAGGGCCTCCGCCTTCGCAATACGGTGATCTTCGGTGGAGTGAGCGACTACGGCCAGAAGCAGAAGCTGCGGCAGGGCGTCGAGATCCTCGTCGCCACGCCGGGCCGCCTCATGGACCTCTTGAACCAGAAGGCGCTCACACTTGATCACGTGGAGATCTTCACGCTTGATGAGGCCGATCGCATGCTCGACATGGGCTTCATCCACGACGTGCGTCGCATTTCCGCGCTGCTGCCGCAGAAGCGCCAGACCTTGCTCTTCTCTGCGACCATGCCCCCCGAGATCCGTTCCCTTGCAAAGAACCTGCTCAAGGATCCGGTCAACGTCGAAGTCAACCCGGTTTCTTCGACCGCGGCCAAGATCGAACAGTCGGTGTATCACGTGTCGCGCAACCTGAAGGCCGGCCTGTTGGGGCAGCTTCTGCAGGATGCTTCCATCCAGCGCGCCCTGGTTTTCACGCGGACGAAGCACGGTGCCGACAAGGTCGTGCACGCATTGTCGCGCACCGGAGTCATCGCCGAGGCCATCCACGGCAACAAGGCCCAAGGGGCCCGTCAGCGTGCGTTGACGAACTTCAAGACCGGGCGCACGCGCGTACTGGTTGCAACGGATATTGCTTCGCGCGGCATCGACGTTCAGGAAATCTCCCACGTCTTCAATTACGATCTTCCCGAAGTCGCGGAATCCTACGTGCACCGCATCGGCCGCACGGCACGCAACGGCGCATCGGGGACGGCGGTCGCCTTCTGCGACCGCGAGGAGCGCGGTTACCTGAACCAGATCGAGCGGGTGACCCGCCAGCGCCTCACCGTGGTGGAAACGCCCGAGATCGCTCCTCCCCCGCCTTTGGCCGTGGGCGAGAGCATCGAGCGCCCTGAACGAACGGAACGTTCCGGACGCGCCCCGGCACGCCCTTCGCGCGACGGAAACCGTCCTGCACGCCCCCATGGCAACCGGCCCTCCGGCGGTGGTCAGGGACGACCGCAACGCGGTGGCGAGCGTACGGAGCAAGTGACTTATGGCAACGAGGCCTCGCGTCGCTCCCACGGTGCACACGGATCCTCGGCACAGCGTGGCCCCCGCAACGAAGGGAACCGTCACGGTGATGACCGGCGTCCTTCGCGCGAGGAGGGGCGGGGCGGGGACTACACTCCGGCCTGGAAGCGCTTCAAGTCAAAGTCGAGCGGCTGGACGCGTCCGTCCCGGGAATCTTCGCGCGGTTGACGCGAAGTTCTTGAAAGCCATCGCGCCATAGACTAAACTTTACCCTCCATTTCGGTGAGGCTTCCCGGCTTTTACGGCGGGCCGCCTCTCCCGAAGAAGGAACCGTTGCCTGATAGCTCAGCGGTAGAGCAATCGGCTGTTAACCGATTGGTCGTAGGTTCGAATCCTACTCAGGCAGCCACCTTCTCCTCCGTACTCCCTCGAGAATTTTCTCTCGCGTTTCGGTCATGGTTCCCGCGCTGCACAGCCTTTTCGCGTAATCGCCCGGGGCCAATACCTATCTTTGCCTGCATGACCGGTGAAGAACTGTATGCGCGCCTCAAGGA
>JBJHDK010000019.1:0-37307 GCA_050486505.1 Fibrobacteria bacterium
CGCCACGGTGACCGTGTGCCACAGCGGTACACCCGATCTGGGACGCTTCACCCGCGAGGCCGACGTGCTTGTGGCCGCGCTGGGGCGCGCCGAGTTCATCACCGGCGACATGGTGAAGGAGGGGGCCGTGGTGGTGGATGTAGGGATCAACCGCGTCGATGACGCCTCGCGGCCGAAGGGCTATCGCCTGTGCGGCGACGTGGATTTCGTGTCGGTGGAGCCGAAGGCTTCGGCCATCACGCCGGTTCCCGGCGGGGTCGGGCCGATGACCATCGCCATGCTGCTGTCGAACACGGTGTGGTCGGCGGAGCGTGCCGCCGGCATCGAGCGCGCGCAGAATCCGTTTGCCTAAAATCCCGCTGCGGCGCGGTGGGCACCGAATCCCGTGGTGTCGGTCAGTGCGTTCATGAACGCGATGATGTCGTCCATCTCACGGCGGGTCAGACCGAGGCTGTCGGGCGGCAGGGTTTGGTGGGGGACGTCGAGACCGAGCCCGAGTCCGCCGCCTGCGTTGTAGAAATCCATCACGTCCTCAAGGGTCTCCATGCCTCCGTTGTGCATGTATGGGGCGGTCAATTCGACGTTGCGCACGGTCGGCGTCTTGAAGGAACGGAAGAAAATGGGCGCGACGTGCGTGTGCTGCCTGCCGGGATCGGGACTGAGCTCCAGATCGTTTGCGGGGAAGCGGACGGGGACGCCGAGCACCTCGGATTCGGTCTCCAGATAGAAGGGCGGAAGCACGCCGTTGAACGTCGGCGGGAAGTGACAGGTCGCGCAATCCGCCTTGCCCATGAAGAGGTTGAACCCCCGCTTCACTGCCGGGTCGATCCACTCGGTTTCCCCGCGGACGTAGCGGTCGAACTCCGAGTTCCAGCCGCCGAGCGAGCGGATGTACATGGCGATGGCCTTCACCATGGGATTGATGCCGACAGGTTCCCCGAGCTGGGGGAAGGCTTCGCGGAAGAGCCCCGGGTATTCCGGATGATTGCGCAGCCTCCCCACCACTTCCAGAAGGGGTACGTTGAATTCGTCCAACCCTTCAATCACCTGCGGGATTTGTTCCTCGAGAGTCTCCGCGCGCATGTCCCAGAACTGCGCGCCTTGCCAGGCCGCATGGGTCAGCGACGGGGAGTTGCGCTGCAGGAATCCCCCGTTGAACGCGGGGCCGAGTGCCCGGCCGTCCGCGAAGGCCAGCATGGGTTCGTGGCAGGTCGCGCACGACTGCGTCAGGTTCGCGGAAAGGATCGGATCGAAGAACAGCCGGCGCCCCAAGGCGGCCTGCACCGAATCCGGCTTTTCGCCGATGGTGCGCGAGTAATAGTGGGGGTCGAGGAAATCGGGGGCGAACAGGTTGCGCGCCGTGGTGCTGACCGGGCGGCGCAGCAGGGGTTCGAAGTCCGAGAAGGTGGCGATGCCGAGGGCGTGTTGCGCGTCGATGAGGGCCGCGTACAGCGGGTTCCCGCCTTCCCGGATGAAGTCGAGGCGGTCGAAGGCGTCGAAGTCGCGGCCGCGTGCGAGCATGCGGATCGCGCGGGCATACGCCGATTGCAGCGCGCGCGCGAGGGCCGGGTCGCGCCGCTTCAGCGCGGGGAGGTAGGCATCGACGACCGGCCGCATGGCTTCGAGCGCGATGCGCGTCTCGCGCAAGGCATACTCGGTCGCGGGAGAGTCGAAGCCGGTGATCCCCAGCGTCATGGCCTGGATCACCTGGGCCTGCATGGCTTCGAAGAGCATGCGATCGTCGAGTTCCAGGCGCTCCATTTCGTCGATGAGATCGCGGGTCGCCATTTCGAGGCGCAGGACCAGCCACTTCAGGGTTTCGTGCTCCCCGTGCGCATCGACTTCGTGCGCGAGTTCCTGGAGGGTTTGCAGCCCCTCGGGTTCGGTGGTTTCGGGAGTGTGGGGGGAGCTCATGTTGGCCCGCTCCAGCGGGGCGGGGAAGAGCAGCTCCGCCGACCCGGGGTGCGCATAGGCGACCAGGAACTCCATCCGCTTCCATGCTTCCCGCGTTCGGGCGATCTCCCGGCGCAGGGAGGCGAGGCGGCGGCGCGTGTCGGGAGGATGTTCCACCGCGCGGCCGAGCGACGGCAGTGTTGCCGCGAACTCGTCGACGCGCTGCGCATAAAGCCGCTCCGCGACCAGGTGGGGAGGATCCGGCTGCGCGGCCACCGCGGGCGCGGCGACCATGAAGCCGGACGCGAACGCAAGGGCGGCAAGGAACGGGGGCACGCGGCGCGGGCGCGGCGTTGGCAGGGGGCCCGTCATGGGGCTACTGCAGAACCAGCTTGTGCGACTCTCCGCCGGGGAAGCGCAGGTAGTACGATCCGGGGCTCAGGAACGCGATGTCGATGGAGCGGACGTTTCGCCGGTATTCCAGGCGCCTGCCCGCGGCGTTGAAAAGCTCCACGTCGGTCTGCCGGTCGAAGTAGGCGAAGCGCGAGGCGGCGTTCACCTCGACCTGCAGCCGGTCGGATCGCTTGAACTTTGGGGGATCGAAGATCAAGCCGGTGGGATCACCGTAGTAGCCCCACACTGCCAGCGTGTATGAGCGGTTGTAGGGCGCCGGGTTGCCCGACGACGGGTGCTGCACGTTCACGAACATGGTTCTTCCGTCCGGCGTGAAGCGGGCCCCGGTCAGTTCGGCGCCGTGGGGGCCGACCATGAAGCGCTTGAGGTCGTCCACCGTGGGGTTCTGCACGGCGAGGTCGAGCCAGTACATCTCGCAGACGGTGCGTCCGGCGTTGGCCGCATAGGCGGGCATGCGGCCGAAGGTGTTGCCGTTCAGGTCTTCCTGGATCACGAGAAAGGTTCGATCGCCCAACGTGACCTTGGTCAGGCCGTCGGGGTTCGAGAAGTGCTGCCCGCTGTTGCCCGGGCCGCCTTCGAGCAGCACGTCCATCTTGTGCGTCGCGAGGTCGAGGCGGAGGATGCGCCCGAAGCGGTCGATGATGGAACTGTCCTGGTTCATGCGCTGGGAGAGGTGCAGGGGCAGGGTCGCGCCCATGCGCACTGCGTTGCGGTGGGCCGTGCCGCTGTTGTCGTTCCCTGTCTCGGTGATGTAGAGCTTGCCGTCATGGTGCACGGCCCACTCGTGGCGGGTGAACGCCGTCGCGCCCAGCCGGAAGGCCACGGCGCGGGCATCGATCATGCTGTCCAACTGCATCGGCATGGGGATCCAGGATCCGGACTCGCCATCGGAAGACTGTCGGTAGGCGTAGAGCTGGCCGACGTCGTAGTTTCCCGAATCCTGCGACACGAACTTGAAGAATGCGGCGGGAGTGGCGTCGTCCGTGAGGTAAACGGTCTTGCCGTCGGGCATGGGGTAGCCGACCTCATGCGCGTAGCGGCCCATGTTGTAGTGCTTCTTCAGCGCGACGGCGTTGGCGACGTCCACTTCGACGATCCAGTTCATGTTCTCGAAGCGCTTGATGTTGCGGGCCACGACCTGTCCGTTGAAGACGGGGATCATCCAGTCGGTGGTGTCGCGGAAGCGGTTGCCGTTGTTGTAGAGGGAAGAGTTGCTCGTGTATGACCATTCCTCGCCGGTGAGCACCGTACCCCAAGGCGTGATGCCGCCGCCGCAGTTCGCGATGGTGCCGCCGACGGGTCCGAAATCGACCGAGCGGAAGCGTCCCTTGGGGTGGTCCGCCACATCCCAGGTTCCGTCCTTGAAGTGCGCGGTGAAGACCGTCATGCCCCCGCCGTCGCCGTGGACGGTGCTGATGACATCCGTCTCGTTGTTGGAGATCACGTAACCGGAATCGCTGCGCCCTTCGATGGGGACGTACCCGATGAAGTCGAGCCACTCC
This sequence comes from Fibrobacteria bacterium, assembly GCA_050486505.1. GTDB lineage: Bacteria > Fibrobacterota > Fibrobacteria > UBA11236 > UBA11236 > UBA11236. Next base: position 3,810 of record JBJHDK010000019.1, read on the forward strand.
TTGACGGGCGCGGTCTGCCCCTGCGCGTTGGTGGCGATGTCGGTCTGGGATTGCATCAGGATCTTGGACTGCAGCGGAGCGCCGGGAACGATGTGCTCCCGGGTCATGAAGCTCGTGTCAATGGGAGCGAAGGGAACGGTCGCGTGCAGGGGCGTCAAGGACAGAACGAGCGGGGCAAGGATCAGTAAGCGCATTGGCGGCTCCAGGGGTGCGGGACGGCGAACGGACGAAACGCCAACAACGCCGAAGTGAACGGTTTTCAATCTATCCCTTGAAGGGGATTTGATGTTGCTGAAATCAAGCACGACGTCACCACGTCACGGTTTCACGCTTGTTTCCGGCAGGATGCGGGAGTCCGGGTTCGGTGGGAGAGCGTTTGCAGGGAATCTCCGACGCCGCCTTGCCCCGTGCGGGGCCCCCTCCAGAGGCGTTTTTTAATAGCTTTGACCCCTCCAACGACGTCCCGAAACCGCCGGATTTCATGATTTCTGCAGAAACACACCCTGCCGCCGCGGCGGAAGAGTATCTCCGCTACGCATCGGAGCGCGTCAACCGCGCCCTGGATGTGTTCCTCCCTTCCGAACACGCGATTCCGACGGAACTTCACAAGGCCGAACGCTACTCGATGTTCGCGGGGGGCAAGCGGCTCAGGCCCGCCCTGTGCATGGCGGCCTTCGAGGCCTGCGGCGGTCGCGGGGACTCGGTGCTCCCCGCCGCCTGCGCGCTCGAGATGGTGCACACCTTTTCGCTCATCCACGACGACCTCCCCTGCATGGACGACGACGACTTCCGTCGCGGTCGCCCCACCAACCACAAGGTGTTCGGCGAGGCCATGGCCGTGTTGGCCGGGGACGCCCTGCTCGTGCAGGCGTTTGGTCTCGTCGCGGGCACCGGGAACACCGCCTGCGTCGCGACCCTTGCCGAGTCCCTCGGCTCTGAGGGCATGCTGGGCGGTCAGGTCGTCGACATCCTCAGCGAAGGCAAGTCCGTCGATCTTGAGACCGTGGACTACATCCATCGCCACAAGACCGCGGCTCTCATCGCCGGATCCCTCGTCATGGGCGCGCAGATGGCCGGCGCGGAGCAACCCGTTGTCGAAGGCCTCCGCGCCTTCGGCTACAAGATCGGCCTCGGATTCCAGATCGTGGACGACTGTCTCGACATCGAGCAGACCACCGAGGTTCTGGGCAAGGATGCGGGATCCGACCTCGAGAACGGCAAGGCGACCTATCCCGCCCTCATCGGGCTGGAGGCATCGAAGCAAAAGGCGACCGGGCTGATCGAATCGGCCATCGCCGACTTGCGCTCGCTCCCCGTCGAGGGCGTGGTGCTGGAGGCCGTCGCCCGCTACATTTTTACACGCGTCAACTGACACAACCCCGTGGAACGTCCCTGCATGCTGGAAAACATCAACTCTCCCGCCGACCTCAAGAGCCTGAAGATCGATCAACTCAAGGAGTTGGCCGGCGAAATGCGGGACACCATCGTGCGTCAGGTGGCGGCCAAGGGTGGCCACCTCGCGAGCAGCCTTGGCACCGTCGACCTCACGCTCGCCGTTCACTACGTCTACAACGCGCCTGAAGACAAGGTCGTGTGGGACACGGGGCACCAGGCCTACCCGCACAAGCTTGTCACGGGCCGCTACAAGGACTTCCACACATTGAAGCAGTTCGGGGGGCTCTCCGGGTTCCTCAAGCGCGATGAAAGCCCCTACGATGCTTTCGGGGCCGGGCATGCGACCACCTCCCTCGCGGCCGCGCTGGGAATGGCCGCCGCGCGCTCGAAGCTGGGCAAGACCCACGACGTAATCGGCATCATCGGTGACGGTTCGATGACGGGCGGCATGGCTTACGAGGCGCTCAACAACGCCGGTGAAATCGATGAAAAAGTCGTGTTCATCCTGAACGACAACAAGATGTCGATCTCCACCAATGTGGGCGCCATCTCGAAGTACTTCAACCGCATCCTCACCAACCCGACCTACAACAAGGTCAAGGACGAACTGTGGGACCTCGCGGGCAAGATGCCGCAGGGCAAGCATATCCAGAAGCTGATGGCCAGCGCCGACCGCGGCATCCGCCGCATGATCGTGCCCGGCGGCTTCTTCGAGGATCTCGGCATCCGCTATTTCGGTCCGGTGGACGGCCACGACATCGAGGCGTTGATCGAGATCCTCGGTGCGGTCAAGGAACTGCCCGGCCCCAACCTCATCCACGTGGTGACCACCAAGGGCTACGGGTGGGACAAGTCGGAGGCGGACGCCATCAAGTGGCATGCCTCCAACCCGTTCGACATCGAGTCGGGCAAGCTCAAGGCCGCGCCCGCGGCAACGCCCGGCCTCACCAAGGTGTTCGGCGAGGCCATCACCGAACTGGCGCAGAAGGACAAGCGCATCATCGGCATCACGGGAGCCATGCCCGAAGGCTGTGGCCTCAACATCATGGCCAAGGCACTGCCCGACCGCGTGTACGACGTGGGCATCGCCGAGGAATACGCGGTGACCTTCGCCGCCGGCGCGGCCTGCGACGGCCTCAAGCCCGTGGTGGCCGTCTATTCCACCTTCCTGCAGCGCGCTTTCGACCAGGTGGTGCACGACGTGGCCATTCAGCACCTGAACGTCACCTTCGTGCTCGACCGCGCGGGCCTCGTCGGTCTCGACGGTCCCACGCACCATGGCGCGATGGACCTCAGCTACTTGGGCATGATTCCCGGAATGGTCATTCTCGCGCCCTCCGACGAAAAGGAATTGCGCAACCTGCTGCACACCGCGCTTGAATACAACGACGGCCCCATCGCCGTTCGTTACCCGCGCGGCAACGCGGAGGCGCCCGATGAAAAGCTTCCCTTCGAGACCTTGCCGATCGGGATCCCGCGCGTGGTCGAGGAGGGCGATGATGTCCTCATCCTCGCCGTGGGGCACATGCTCAAGTACGCCAGACAGGCCGCGGCCACGCTGCGCGCCGAGGGCCACAACCCCACGGTGGTGGACGTCCGCACGGTCAAACCCCTGAACCGCGAAGTCTATGACGCCCTGTTCGCCCGCCATCGTGCCGTGCTGACCGTGGAGGACAACGTCCTGCAGGGCGGCTACGGCAGCGCCGTTCTCCACTTGCTCGGGGACTTGGGCCGCGGCGACATGCCCGTCAAGCACATCTCCCTTCCCGACGAGTTCGTGACCCACGGGGAAGTCCCCGTGCTGCATCGCATCCTCGGAATGGACGCCGAGGGCATTCACAAGAAAGCGCTGGAACTGCTCAACCAGAACGCGCCGGTGGACGGCCCGCGCGTCTGAACGCCGGCCCCCTCCACCGCGTCGCCCACAAGTCTCACCCCCCGGAATCCCACATGACCGCAGCCGCAGACGACGCCAAGAACCCCGGTGAAAAGTCCTCCTCCGGAGGCGATTTCGACCTGCCGGGCTTCAAGGCCGGGGCGCAGAAGCCGGGCGGCGACGCCAAGGGGCCTAAGCGCGCGGGCAAGCTTCCGCCGGGATTCAAGGGGGCGCCCGAACGGCCTGCACGTCCCGAAGGGCGCGTGACGCGCAAGCCTCCCCAGCCGGGAGATGCGCCGCGCCGCAAGTTCGAGGGCGACTTCCGCCCCGCCCGCGGCGATCGCGAGGGGGGAAAGCCTCCGTTCAAAAAATCCTACGGCGACAGGCCGGCGCGCCCCTACGGAGACAAGGGTGCACGCGGGGGGTACGGTGACCGTCCGCCGCGTCCTTATGGGGATCGCCCCGCCCGCGGGGGGTACGGGGATAAACCCGCCTGGAAATCAGACGGTCCCCGCAAGCCCTATGGGGATCGCGATCGGGGCGCTCCGCGTCGCGGGTTCGACGGTCCCAAGCCCGCTTGGAAGCCGGCCGAAGAGTTCAAGCCGGCGATTTCTCCCGCGGTCAAGAAGTTCCTGCCGCTGCTCACCGAAAAGGGACGCCACAAGGATTCGCGCTTCCTGATCGAGGGCGCGAAGAACGTCGCCGACGTGGTGACATTGTCTCCTGGCATCATCTACGCCGTGCTGGTGGCAGAGGATTTCTCCGACATCGCGCTGCGCGAGAAGGTGCGCGCCCTCAAGCTGCATACCCAGGTGGTTCCGGCGCAAGAGCTGAACGCCTTGTGCGGCACCGAGACGCCCCAGGGTATCGTGGCGGTGGCCAGCTTCGGTGCGCTGCGCCCCGACTGGGCGAAGATCCAGACCGTGACCTTGATCGACGGCGTGCAGGATCCGGGCAATCTCGGCGCGATCCTGCGGACCTCCGCGGCATTGGGCATGGATGCGGTGGTGCTCGGCAAGGGGACCTGCGATGCCTATAATCCCAAGGTGGTGCGCGCTTCGGCGGCTTCCCTGCTGCGCCTGCCGCTGGAGACGGGCGAAGACCTGGCCTCGAAGATCCACTTTCTGCGCCTCAAGGGTTTCACCGTCGTCGCCACGTCGCCGCATGCGAAGATCACGCTGGAGCAGGCCAAGCTGCGCAAGAAGGTCGCCCTTCTCTTCGGCAACGAAGGAGGCGGGGTCGGCGAGAACCTGATCGACCAGGCCGACGCCATCGTGCGCATTCCCATGAAGGGCAAGGTCGAGTCGCTCAACGTCGCCGTCGCGCACGGGCTGCTGACGTATGATTTGATGCGACTGAGGCAGAATTAGGAATTAAGAATTAAGAATTAAGAATTAAGAATGAAGCCGTGCGGGGGGTGCATGAGTATGAGATTGCATGACTGGATGCTGTAATACGCATGGAAGTTTCACACAAACCTTTACCTTGCGTTCAATTCTTAATTCCTAATTCCTAATTCTTAATTCTCCCGTGTCCCTCCGCCTCATTCCCACCTACAACGCGCCTGTCGTCCTGACCTTCGCGTTGTTGGCGTCGCTGGTGCACCTGGGGAACGTGTACAGCGACGGCCTGCTCGCGCCCGCATACTTCGCCTCGCTGCCGGGATTCGATTACGCGTCGCCTTGGTCGTGGTTCCGGCTCGTGTCGCACGTGCTGGGGCACAACGACCTCGTGCACCTCGCGGCGAACTTCGCCATCATCCTGTTGGTCGGGCCGATCCTGGAAGAGAAGTACGGAAGTCGTCCCCTCCTGTGGATGATCCTTGTCACCGCGCTGGTGACGGGGGCTCTCAACGCGGCGTTCTTCAGCACGGGGCTGATGGGCGCGAGCGGCATCGTGTTCATGATGATCCTGCTGGGATCCTTCGCGAACAGCCGGGCGGGGGAGATTCCCCTGACCTTTCTGCTGGTTGTGGGCATTTATCTCGCCGGCGAAGTCAGCGCGGCCTTCGAGGACGACGGTGTTTCGCGCTTTGCCCATCTCCTCGGCGGCCTGTGCGGCACGGTGTTCGGGTTTTGGAGGGGAGGAACGCAGAGAGGGAGAATCAGGAATTAAGAATTAGGAATTAAGAATTAAGAATTAAGAATGAAGGGAAGATGCTTTGATGACAGGGATTCGTGACCTTCACTGAATAGGCCTCCGGACACCGACATCAGCCCAACCTTTGTGTTCAATTCTTAATTCTTAATTCTTAATTCGTAATTCGTAATTTTCCCCCGTGTCTTCCCCGCAAAAAACAATCGTCGTTCTCGGGGCCTCGAACAACCCGGGTCGCGCCAGCAACATGCTTCTCGAGCGTCTCGCGTTCCGTGAAGGCCATGTGGTCATCCCGGTGCACCCGGCCCTGGATTCAGTTGCCGGGATCCCGGTGCGCAAGACTCTCGACGAAGTGCCCCACGGGCCCGACCTGCTGACGTTGTATGTCGGAGCGAAACGCAGCTCCGCGCTCCTCGACGCCATCGTGCGGCTTGCTCCGCGCAAGGTGATTTTCAATCCCGGCGCCGAGAATCCGGCGCTGGAGTCCGCGCTCAACCTTGCCGGCATCGCGACGGAGAACGCCTGCTCGCTGGTGCTGCTCGCGCAGGATGCGCTCTGACGATGCCTTCCGTTCTCGCCGTCACGGAGCAGGTTTCCGCACTCTGGCTTTTTCTGTTTTCCTTGCTCGGGCTGTGCCTCGTGCCTGCCGCGGTCGGCCGTGCGACGTGGCTCTTTCCCGCGGCGTTCGGCGGGCTGGCGGCATTCCTACTGCTCGCCCCACCATCGCTGCATCCCTTTCTAAACCCGTGGACGTTCGTGTTGCTGTTGCAGGGGGCGTGGATCCTCTTCGCGCTCGATCTTTTCACCCGGGGACGCGTCGCGACGGCGCTCGACGCGGTGCCCGTGCGGGCGCTGGTTGCGCTGTCGCTGTTCCGTTTCATGGGGCTCCGCCACGTGCAGGCGGCGCTGGGCGGAGACTTGCCTCCCGAGTTCGCGCTCACGCTCGCGACGGGGGAGTTGTTCACCGCGTCGGGCGCGTTGTTGTTGTGGATCGTCTGGCGTCCGGAAAGCGGTTGGCATCGCGTCGCCCTGGTGATCTGGAACGCATGGGGGCTGATGACGGCGCTGGGGGTGGCGTTCCGGCTGCTGCGCTCCGCCCCGGCCCTGTCGTTTCTCCCGTTCACGGAACCCTCGTTCGCGGCGCATGCGTATTTCACGCAGTGGCCCAATGCGCTGGAGGCGTTTTTCTGGATCCCGTTGGCGGTATGCCTGCACCTCGCGGTGTTTTACAGCTTGTACCGGAATCCGTCGCGCGGACCTAACTTGTAGCGGCATCGTGAGCCATCCGCGTCCCCCGCGTGCCCGCGGGGATTCCCAAAGGAGTCAGGCATGCGCGCAGAGTTCCCCCATCCTTTCCGCAGTTCGTCCATCCGGTTCGTGTTGTTGCCGGTTTTGACCGTCGGACTTTTCGCCCAGTGCGCGTTCTTCGGCCTTGCGGGGCCGCTGCTGATTTCCGAGAAGGAGGAGGTGCGGCTCGGCTCCGAATTCGACCGGCATCTGCGCACCGATCCCGAGGCGCGCAAGGAGTTTCCCGTGTTCGTGGCGAACACCCCGGAGAAGCGGGCGTTCGAGAAGTATTTCACGGAGCTGGCCGAGTCCACGCTGGCCCTGGTTCCCAAGGGGGAACGACCGGGTTACGAATTCACGTTCACGTTGATCGATCAGGACATCAACAATGCGTTCGCGGTGCCGGGGGGGTACGTGTACTTCTACACGGGCATCATCCGGTCGATGCAGGATGAGTCGGAGCTGGTGGGCGTGATCGGGCACGAGATCGCGCATGTGACGCGGCACCATTACCGCGATGCGCTGGCCAAGCAGGCGGGCATGGGGTTGCTGCTGCAGGCGCTGCTCGGAGACGATGCGGGGGCAGTGCGGCAGTTGGTCGCGCAGGTGTTCTTTTCGCTGGCCGCCCTTTCCGTTTCGCGCGACAACGAGTCGGACGCGGACCGGTACGGGACGCGTTACACGGCGAACATGGGGCGCAATCCGTTGGGCATTGCGAAGTATTTCGAGCGCGTGCAAAACCCCGGCCCCGAGTGGCTTTCAACCCACCCGGCGCCGAAGAACCGCGTGGAGCGCGTGAAGGCGCAGGTGCGGAACAGCGAGCGCATGGCGGCGCTGGCGGCCGATTCGGCGCGCACGAACAATCGCGAGCATTTCATGCGCATGACGGCGGCGATTCGGTGAGGTGGGCCTACGAGGCTTTGTAAGGCAGGGTGAGCAGGCGGATGTCGCCCGAGAGAGGTTCGAATTCCGGATCCTTGTGCATCAGGGCCGCTCCCAACCGCTTCGCCGTGGCTGCGATCCATGCATCGGCGACCGAGAGTCGGTGGGAGGCTTTGATGCGACCGGCGGAGAGCCCCAATTCCTCATCGCTTTCGACGGTCTGGAGAGGCAGGTCGCGCAAGAGGGAGTAACGGTGACGCGCCTCGGCCTCTCCCCGTTCCTGGTGGTTCACGTAATAAAACTCCATCCAGGAAATGAACGAGACGAACACGCGCCGCCTGGATCCGTGCGCACGGATGATTTTTTCCACGGCTTCCGCCCCGTCTTCGTCTTCGAGGAGACAGAGAAGTGCGGAAGTGTCGAGGACATAATAGTTGTCAGCGGAGGCGGGCATCTTCCCGCCGGGAGCGCAGCAAGGCTTTGAGGAGGCTTTCCCGCTTGGCGACGCCACGGAATGCGGCGACGGGATCCTTGGGAACGGGATGGATGTAAATCAATTCCCCGTCATGAACCCACTGGAGTTTTTGCCCGGGCATGATGCGGAATTTTCGACGGATCGCTGCGGGCACGGCGGTCTGTCCTCTTTCCGTGATGGTCGTTTCCATGCCTTGAGTATAATCACTGGATTTTATAACGACAAGGCGATTTTCAATAATAGCATGTAAATCCGTGAAGTTACATGTACTCTTTTTCACTAAAACGGCGTGAACGGCGTCTGCCGCAGCACGTCCTTCGCCAGTTCGCGCGCGGCTTCGGCCCAGTTCGCGCTGCGCGCGTCGCGGCGGAACGTGGAGCTTCCCGAGGCGGTGCCGTGCGCCAACACCGAGTCCCCCGCATTGTCGCGGATCATCCATGTCGCGGTGACCGACAATGTGTTCATGATGCCCGCGCCTTCGGTGTATCCCTTGCGGATCCCCGGTTCCAGTTGCCCCGTGGCCGGGTCGAACGAGGGCGGTGTGGGGCGCACATAGCGGCGCGGCATGTTGCGCGATTCGAAGCTGAAGTCGAGGGAGCCGATCAAGAGCACGTAGCGGGAGGAATCGGCATCCGCCGCAGGCAACCGAAACGTCGCTGCGCCGGATTCGAGTTCCCGCGCACCGTCGAGAGGCTCCAGCGAGGCGGCGGAGGAATCGATGACATCGACGTTGCGCGAGGCCAGCGCGATGGCGGCCCCGAAGCGGGGTTGAAACTCGCGCGCGACGAGCAGGGCGGGGGAGGGCGCGGTGCGGGCGGGGCCGCGGTGAAACACGGCGACGGGATCGGCGCGGTCTGCGAAGACGATGCCGGAGGTGTCGAGCGGGGGGACCCACATCAGGTCGTGTTCTTGCGCCTGGGGCGCGAGGGCGGTCAGCAACAGGGCGGGGAGGATGGCGGTGCGGAGCATGTGGGAAAGGTAGTGCCGCTTCAATGTGCCTCAGTAGAAGCCTAGTTCAGCTTAAAGACCATCGGGTTAAATGCCTTGGACGTGATGAGAAGCTTGTCGCCAGGCTTCAAAGGATTCGCGTCCTCCGCGATGGAGGTAACCTTCACGACGTCGTTGCCGACCAGGATAGTCAACACGTACACAATGTCGCTTTGTTTTTTGTCCAGCAGGACACCCGTAAAGCGAAATTTACTGGAAAGCTTTTCCTTCAGAAAGACCGTGTCGGGCTCACCGGAGCGAATGATTTTCCCTCGATCCAGGCAAAACACCCTACTGGACAGCCGGAAAATTTCCCCAATGTCGTGGCTCACCAAGATGGTGGGGACACCGAATCTTCTGTGGACACTTGCGATCTCATTCTGAAGTTTCAGGCGCATCTCCGAATCCAGTGCGGCGAATGGCTCATCAAGAAGAAGGATTTTCGGCCTGTTCACCAAGGCGCGCGCCAGGGCCACACGTTGTTTCTGCCCTCCCGAGAGCGTGTCGGGGCGCCGCCCTTCCAGTGAACGAAGGCCCATGACATCCAAAATATCGTTCACGTCGACCGCGTCTTTCTCCTTGGACGCGGCGAATTCCAGATTTTTTCGAACAGTCATGTTGGGGAAAAGCGCGTAGTCCTGAAAAACCATCCCCGCCTTGCGTTTTTGCGGAGGCAGGTTGAGGCCTTTGCGGCTGTCGAACCACAAGCGGCCACCGGATTCTATGAAACCTTCGTCCGGATCCGTGAGACCCGCCACCATTCTCAGCACCGTGGTTTTCCCGGAACCCGACTTTCCGAACAACGAAACGAGTTCTCCCTCCTTCACTTCCATTTCCGTGACAAGGTCGGTCTCACCGTCGGAAGTGTGCAGTCGCTTGCGGAGAGTGAACCGGATCATCGCGTCCCCATGGGTCCGAAGGATTTTCGATTAACCAAGAAGAGGATAAGCATCACGGTAAAGGAGAACGTGAACAGAATGAACGCATAGGAGTGCGCAGCCGGGAACCGCAGAGCCTCCACTTCGTCGTAGATGGCCATGGATGCGACGCGAGTTTGTCCCGGGATTTTTCCGCCGATCATCAGCACGACGCCGAATTCCCCCATCGTATGGGCGAAACTCAGAACAGTTCCCGACAGCAGGGCAGGCTTCAGGTTGGGCAAAAGCACCCTCAACAGCGTTTCGACCTTGGATTTCCCCAATACATACGCAGCCTCGGAAAGGCTTTTCGGGAGGGCATCCAACCCCGAAAGCAACGGATTCATCATGAACGGCAAGCTGAAGATCACAGAACCCACGACCAGACCGGAGAAGGTGAACGCAAGGTTGACATTCAAATTATCCCTCATAAAACGGCCCACGAAATAGGCCGGACTGAACGTAAGCAGCAAATAAAAGCCCAGGACCGTGGGAGGAAGCACCAAGGGCATTGACAACAGGGCTTGCAGGGGATAACGGATCCCCGGCCGTCGTGGGGAAAGCCACCAGGCCAACGGAAGGCAAATCACGAAAAGAATCACGGTGGTCAGGAAGGAAAGCTTCAGGGAAAGCCAAATCGGTCCCAGATCCACGGCTGTCACGGGGCCTCCTCCAGACTGATCTCCGTGGACTTGACGAGGGCAAAGACCCTGTCGCCCGCTTGAATTTCCATCGCGTCGCGGGACTTCGAGGTGATCAACGCCCGGATCGGGTGTCCCCAATAATCCAAGGTGATTTCGGACAACAAGATCCCCCTCTGCACATTTTGAACGATGGCAGAAAATCGGCTACGGACACTCAGCATCGGTAGGGTTCCCTTTGCCAGAAAAACTTCCGTTTCCTTGAAAATCACGGAGACCTTCCCGCCAGCCCGCAAATACGGCGAGGTTGCAGGGATATCCAGAACAAGTGCTGTCACCACTTCGTGGGAGGGTATCGCTACCTCCACCAAGGACATCCCATCCGTGGTTTCAACGGCGATAATGCTGCCAGGAATTCGATTCATAACGATGTAATGCTGGTCGGCTAGGGTGCGTCGTAGCCATATTGACGAAGAATCTGTCCTGCCCTTCCTGAATGCAGAAATCGAAGGAAATGCGCCGACGCCGTCGGGTTGTTCTCCCATCCGTAATGACTGACCAACGCCCCATGGGTAATGCGGTCATAAAGGGCACTATCCACCTCAACCCACCTTCCCTTTCCCTTCATTTCAGGTGCCAGCACCACCGATTTAGCGGTAAATCCGATTTCCACGTTCCCGTTGAGGATGTACTGGTTGACCTGTCCGATGTTTTGACCGCGCACCAACTTGGGAAGAACTTGATCATAAAGACCTGCCTTACGCAAAACCATAACGGCCTCTCGGCCGAAGGGAGCATTTTCAGGATCAGCGATCGCGATTTTCCTTACTTCAGAACTTTCGAGGATCTGTATCCCCTGTTCCAAATCCAGGCCTGTCAGTGTCCACAACACCAGCCTTCCCTTCGCGTAAGGGCGAGGCGGATGCCGCGAAAATCCCCACTTGTACAAGGAATCCGGAAAATTCATGTCGGCGGAAACAAACACGTCATAAGGGGCTCCGTGGCGGATTTGAGCCGTCAGCTTACCCGATGCGCCATAAACCGTTCTGATTTCAGTTCCCGTCCGCTGACTGAACTCCTCCTTGAGCCTTTCCATGACGGGTTGCAAACTGGAAGCCGCCGCCACGGTGATTTGGCCATGACCGGTTCCAAGGATCAGGATCGTGAAAAGAAATGCCAGATGATACCGATCAAGATTGATGCAACTTCTCATGATGGATGAGTTCCCCTTCTCTTTCTGAAAAATCGGCCATGGCGATTCCGTTCCAATGCTTTCCAGGCCCCGATAAATAGCATGAAGGCAATCACGATCAGTAGTGCCGCAGGAAATGCGTTTATGTCACTTTTCCCGGATAACAATGCCCCTCTCAAAACATCCACCACAGAACTCAGGGGATTCCAGTATGCAATGCCTGCCAACCAATCAGGCATTTGCCGGGCGGGAACTAATGCCGTACTGGTAAAGAAAACTGGCATGTTGAAGGCCTGAATAAAGACCCCCAATGTTTCTTGGGAACGGGTCTTCAGTGCAATCCAGCAGGAGAGGCTTGAATAGGCTACGACAAACAATGCTAGGTATGCGATTGCAGGAAGGAGGGAATACAGGCCCGGAGAGATGCGCGCACCCAAGGCAACGCCCAAAAGGCAGACCACAAAAGCCTGAACAAGCAGGCGTGTCGTATCGGCAACGAGCTTACCTGCGAGCAAGCACGCGCCGGGCGCAGGGGTATGGAGGATACGTTCCAGAAAACCTCCCTGCATGTCGCGAATCAGCCCGACGCCGGATTGAGAGGCTCCGAAAAGAACCGTCATGCCGCACACCCCCGGCAATAGGAATTGAAGATAGGTGACGTCTGGCGTGGCTTCCAAAAGGTAACGGTGGAAAAGAAATCCGAAGAAAAACATCCACATCAGCGGCTGGACAAAGGAGAACACCAGTACAATGGGGCGCCGCATTGTCTTCTTCCATGTCCGAATGAGCATGACATAAAAAGTTGCCGTAACGGAGCGCAATGACATGACGTCAATCTTTCCGTTCTTTTCGGTCAACTTGGTCCGCCCCTCCGTGCAGAGACTCCGACAAGCTCATTTCCAATCCGGTCAGATTACGATAAACCCCGGCAAGATCCGGACGGCGGCGCTCATAGGCTAGCACATCCATATCTGCGCTTTTCAGCACAGAAAGGATGTTCTCATCCGCAAGTGACCCACCCCGGAGCCAGAGCATTATGGATCCCTGGTCTGCGTCCAAGGAATGGATTCCGGGCAACGCCCGCAGCCTCTCAAGGAGGTCGTTTTGCGTCCGCGCGCGGCGAACCAAGGTCGCCTTCCACTGCCATAGGCCGTGATGCGCGATCATTTCCTGCGGTGATCCTTCGGCGCGAATCGTTCCGCCAGCCATTAGAACCACCTTGTCGCACTGATCCGCAGCTTCCCGCAGATCGTGAAGGGAGATCACCACGGTACCTCCCCGGCGGGTGAAATCTTGAAGCCGCTCCCACAGAATTCGCCTTCCTTCCGGATCCAAGCCGGATACGGCTTCGTCGAGAAAGATGATGCGCGGTTTGTGTAAAAACTCCAGCAGGATGTGGAGGCGCTGCCGCATTCCTCCCGACCACGTGGATACGGATGTGGGCGCCTTACGAGACAGGTCAAAGGCTTCCAGCAGTTCGGAAGCACGCCCTTCAATCACTGGGAGCGGCAGCCCGTGCAGGCGGCCAAAAAAAAGGGCGGTCTCCCTGCCTGTCATTTCCGGATCCAAGGCTTGCTCTTGGGAAACGAATCCGATGGAGGCACGGGAATCCCTTGAACCACCGCACCTTCCGAAAAGTTGAACCCCGCCCTCATCGGGAACAAGACGCCCGGCCAGAATCTTCATCAGCGTGGTTTTACCCGAACCATTGGCACCGATAAGTCCCACAATTTCACCGGCGCACGCCTCGAAACTCACACCTTCCAAAGCTTTCGTGCCTGAATAGGTCTTACATAGTGACCTGCCTAGAACGGCGGGCGAAATCTCATTCGGCGTGGATGATGCTGCCGACATGTTCACCCTTGATCGCGGCTTCGATCGTGTCCGGTTTCAAACCGTTCACCAGCTGGAAACGTTTGACGAGACGCGTGGTCTTCAAAATCTCCAGTAAAACCTCGTCAAACGGAAGTGTCGGAAGTTGTTTCTTTTTCAAGTCACCCACGGAGATTTCATCGATGAATTCCGCTGAAGGGTTATTCTTGGGATCCTGCGTGTACAGGCCATCCACGTCTTTGACCAGAGTGACGGATTTACACCCGAAACATTCTGCCAGAATGAAACATCCCGCATCTGTACGATGGGGAGGAATACGCCCCACTGCGGGTGGGTGCTCCCAGATGGAATAGGGCGGTACCCCATTGAAGATCACACCCGGCGCAGACTGAATAAAGAGCGGGAGCAGGTGGCCGAAAATTTCAGGTGGAATTGCCACGACTCCGTGCGGAGCCAGAAGGGCACCCAGCACATGGGCGTTTCCCAAAGCATCCGCCATGGCCAATTGCGCCAGCACTCCCGTGGGGAGGCCCAAATCAAGGCCGACGGAAAAAACATGCCTGCTGCGGGTCCCGCCTCCGACGCCCAGAATCAAACGCTCCTTTTTCAAAACCCCGCTCAGCACTTCCACGACAGGATAAAGCGCTCCCTTTCCCGCGTCGATCAGAGAGCGGCCCCCGATCTTAACCACATGAACGTCCGGCAACATTCTAACGACCGGAGTTTCCGTGGCCGCCATGACATCCTTGTCAATCAGGCTTTCACGCATGAGGCCGGAAAAAACGTGGTGTCTGCCATCCTTCTGGATCATGTCTCACTCCCTCCGCCTAATCGGCGGTAATCAAGGTTCCGACATTCTCTTCGTTCAATGCCTTGGTGAGGGTTCCTCGTTTCAATCCGTTGATAATGCGAATGGATCGGCGATGAGCCGCATTCTGCATCATGTCCAGCACGGGCGGTTCCACGACCATGTCCCGGAGGTTCAGCGCCTTGAGTTCGGACACGCTGATTTTATCGATGAATTTCGCCCGCTTGTCTTTCTTGGGATCCGCAGTGTACAGCCCTTTTTCATCCTTGACGTAAATCATGGAGCGGGTTCCAAAGACTTCGCTGATCAGGTAGGAACCTGTGTCGGTGCGATGCGGAGGAATGCGGCCGACAAGCGGATTTTGCTGCCAGAAGGTATAGGGCGGCATGCCCATGAAAATCACGGCCCGTCGTTCGGCAAGATAGAGGGGAAGTTGGGGGAATTGTACTGGTTCGATGAAAGGAATTCCGTGTTTGGCCAGGAGATAGTGCAACATGCGAGCGTTCTGCATGCTCACGAAGGTTCCCAGGACGCTGAGCACCCCTGTGGGCATCCCCAGGTCAATCCCTACGCTGTAAGCATGCCGGGCGCGGGTACCGGCACCGGTTCCGATAATCATCTTGTGGCGGGGGAGGTTTTCCACCAGTTCATCGAGAAACGGGGAAACCGCGACTCTTCCTCTGTCGATGAAACTTTGCCCTCCGACCTTCAGGACGTTCGCGTCGGGAAGAATCTGAATGGAGGCGGGCTCCGAGGTTTGCCGCAGGAGTTCCGGATCGGTCAGACTTCCCTGCGCCAAGGACGCGCCCAGTCGGGCCAGTAAAGTGCTCGACATCAAAACCCCTTTCGTTAGCCTTTTTCAGACGGGAAAAATCTGTATCCGGATATCTCGTATTCCTCAATGCTCTCGACGCACTCGGTCAGTGAGCCATACATGGACAACGCCCAATCCCTCGTGTTCGCCAGTACACGAGCCTTGACGTCTTCTGGAATCTCGATGCCATTCAGCCCGCGCTTGGACGACCAGGAATCCAATGCTTGTGCAGGGTAGGTATTAACGGTCCAAGAAGCTACTGTAGTGATGGGAAGGTTTTGCGCATGAAATGCCAGGGCGGCCTCTTGGAGCTTTATCTTCCATTGCTGTCCGCGCCTGTGTCCCATGTATCCTTCCTTCGCCAGATTTTCATGCATTTCACGGGATATGACCTCCCGCAGGCCGTCTTTCTCGCGACGGATGGTTCCATGGATCAACACATAGCCGTGCCGGTGCCCGACTTTTGCTGCTTCTTCCAGAAGATGATCGGGCTCGATATGATGCAGGGAGCGGGATCCGAAGACCACACGGATATCGTTTCCAATCACGATTGGCCATGGACGTGTCGCATCAGCTTGAACCAACACCATCTGCAAACCACGTTCACGCGCCCGTTGCCGGAAGCGATCGAGCATCCCCGGGGATTGATCCAGCCCGATATACCTGTCGACCCTGCCAGCCAGCTCAACGCCAATCTGACCTGTCCCCGTGCCGATTTCGAGCATCGAGTCCCGCGACGTCAGGTTCGCGAGTTCCACGATCTGATCGGCGATCTTTCCTGGCAAGCCGTCCTTCAGCCCCGCGCGCCCATCATAGGTGGCGGCTTGATCGTCGTACAATACAGGCATTGATCCCCGCCCGCTATTCCACGAAGATTCGCTTCTGGAGACTGCCGTGCGGTCCCTGAACTCGTACTGCCAGCACACCCTTGCCTTGCAGCGGCGCGAAAAACGCTCCCGGTCCCTCGAAGGTGCGCGTCTGCACCGCCCGCCCTCGGGTATCCCAGACCTTCATCACGTGTCGTCCCTCGGGAATCGAAAGCGCCAAGCTGCGGCCGATCAGACGAAAGTGTATCGGAGGCTGCGAGGATGCTCCTTGAGGTCGGATTGAAACCGACTCCTCTCCCGCTACGTATTCCATCAGGTTCCAAAGAAGTTTCTGGACGTAGCCGTCTTGTTGCGAATAGATGTTGGGTGGATGTCCCAACATGTTGACAGCAGCACGGCCACTCCCGACTTTCCGCGTCCAGACAACGGGATAGCTCGAGTCCGACTCGCCTAATCCAAAATTCGTACTAAGAACTATTGTAGCGCCTGCGCTTCCGAGAAAATCGCGCGGGTGCTCAACAGGGCCTTGATTGCGATATGGAGCCCTGAAAAATGTGAAACTGAGGCTGTCTGGAAAACTATGCAAGATGCCAGCGTGGTCGGGGTCTACAGATGCTAGGGAGTCCGCATACACGACGGTGGTTCGCACGATCCCAGTTTGATGTATCTCTAGGACGTGCACGCTATCCCGCAGGAACTGGAAGGATGGAGACCATGTCTCGAAGATGCTAACCACCCCACCTCCTTCACGCACATAACGTTCGAAATCTGCTTGTCTCTGCTCCGAAAGATTCATACTGCCTGCCGCGTAAGCGATCACGACAACGTTGAAAGTCTTGAGCCTCGCGTAATCGAAAACGGCTTGATCCCAGGACATGGTGACTTCGAACTCTTTTTGACTAGCCAGATTGGAAAGGATGGATCTTAGCGTGTCTTTGGGGGGTTCATAAAATGCACAGCAGTCGTACAATAGCACCCTTTGCACCCTTGAAGAGTCCTGTGCATGCGACAAAGAAATCGGGATCAAAGATGTCGCCGGAATTAGTGCCCACAAGAGTCCACGAAAGTAGTGCGTTTGTGAAATGGAACCGAACATATCCCCTCCTCAGTTCTCCGTAAGCCCCCGAAATGTGGCTTTCGTCAAAGGTGCGTCCTGATTGCTGACCACCATGCCAATGTGATAGTTGGAATCAAACAAATCGTTTGGGAGTACTTTCATAAATCCAGTCATCGAAAAGGGTGGTGATGTGCAACTGCTACTATTGTAGCCCCCGAGATAGTAAAATTGACCTCCCGAGTAGTTACCCTTTTCCAACTTGATCCAAACAGGAGGAGAAATGCTCGATGTGCTCCCTACTTGGACGTTCGATGTCCCGTCTCCATCACGATAAAGAAACCGCAAAACCCCATCCATTCCCAAAAGCACAGAAATATGAGAAGCGTCTTTATCCATTGAAGCGCGCATCATAAGCCCTGCGATTCCATATTCACCCTCATCCAAGCCATCAATGCAAACCATCATTTCCTTGTATGTTACCGTCTCGTGATGCGAAACAAATGTGAAACGATCTTCCTGCCCCCACTCGTTGATGCTCCCCCACGACATATCACCTGCCCCTTCGATGACGAATGGGTCGGAGGTTCCATCGCATTCGCCGTCTCGATTCGGGCCTGAGGGAATCGCTCGAATCTCGAAATCGTTCGGCCCTTGTGCGCAGGAGCCGGCGACGTAATCAACCTTTACGTGTGAACGAGTATAATCTTGATCGTTGTATGATGCGCTATTGTAGTAGAAATTCCCATTCGCTGGAGAAGTACTGCCTATCATGGAAAGCCAAATACTACCACCCTCACGATCAAGTTCAGCGTCAACATAGGTGAGCCCTCCACCCAAATTTTCCGAATCCCCATCCATTGGTCTGTGAAAATCCGTGGCAGTCATCTGCGAAGGTTCAGTATCATAAGGATCCGATAAAATAACTGTCGATAGACCGGAAATCCTGCCGGCAGCAATTCGAAGTTCAGAAAATGGGAGGTGATCATAATATTTCACGTCCTCAGTTGCAGTAGTCATATCCCAGGATCCAGAAGCGAGAACCCGTGTTTTCATAGCGAAAGGTATCTTGGTAGAACTTTTCGTTCCTATGTACCGGATTTTAACCCATCCACGATTTGCGCTGGTAGATTGATATTCTAATGGCTGTGGATCACCGGAAGTGTTAGGCCTGTAGTCAAATCTTCGATAGTTTGAAGGTGTTCCTGCTGAAGGAACAAGATGCGCACTATCAAAGATTGGACCTGTATGAAGACGAAGCCTGTAATTTGTATGGCCTGTAGAACCACCGGGCCCGGCGCAAACTCCACTGTTACGGCAGCCGTAGCCGAGCCACAGGATACCACCACGCCCACGCCAAGACGGATAATTCCAATTTCTGGAAGTCGCGTGCTCTAGGTTGTCGACCTGAATGTGGTCGTATTCATTTGGATCAGAGTGTATTACCGTAGATAGATCCACAATGTTTCCCGAAGCAATTCCGTAGGGTGAAATATCCAGTGCCTTAGATGGTTCTTCGGGCATGTCCCAGCCACCTAGTCTCTTCCAAATAGTATGAACCGACGCCGGTGAACTTTCCGGATCCTCGCAGACATAATCCATCAACATGGATGCTCTTTTCTTGTTGGAAGTGTTGGTAAAGCTTCGCGTATTGCCTCCACTGATGAAAGGGAAATTTCCAACATAAAAGTTGTTCGCACTATCGGTTCCTACGTTGCAGTTACCCCAACACGGCCCCCGATCAAATTCCATATGGAGCGTATCACTATCCCACCAAGTAAAACTGGAGTACCCACCACCTCTGTGGCCCCTGTAAAAAGAGGTTCCCATGTAATTGGAAGGCTTCGCTCGACCAGGCATACGAGAAATATTGAACACTTCCGGCGTACTTTGATCCGCATATACCATGGTCTTGACCCCTACGATATCCCGCCCGTCAAACGGTGCCCTGACTCCCCGCCCCTGCTGACTGTATCGCGTCGTCTGCATGTTCCAGTTCATCGCCGAATCCACCCATGTGCACAACTCGGTATCGTCGTAGGTCTGCATGCTCAGTAATCCGATCTCACTCTCCGTACGCTCAGTAAGTCCAACGCATAGGGCAATAACAACAAGAGGTCTCCAATATCCAGGCATATCACCCTCCATCTCCTGCGAACAACCTGATTCCATTGAGGTCTCCGCGTATGTTTTATGTTATCCCCCCCCCCACCGACTTCGCCGGTCAAATTGTCGTAAAGTTTGTTTAGGTGTTGCATTAGTGCCATAATTCCACAATTTGTCACGATATCGAAAACAAATTTCTGTTGCCAAATGTGAACACCCGTAATCTGCCGACTCGTTGTGCTCGCGCTGCTGTCTGCCGTTGGCGATCTGATTGGCCATATAATACGCGAAAATGGGCAGCAAGGTTTCCATACGATCGAACATGCGGCCTTTGCCGTCGAACTGGCCTACCTCAAGGAAGTGGAGTGGTTTCATTTCGGGTTTTCCGGCGGCGCGTCTTCGTCGGACATTCATCACTACGGGTTTTTCTGGGGAGTCAGTCGACGGTTTCATGACTTTGTTCCGACTTTTGGAATCGGGTTGTACCGGAACTGGATCAAGGCTTCCCTGAATTACTGGGAAAAATCCGCCAGTCATACGGACTTGCGCGGGACGTGGCGCAGGGGATCTTCCCACGGAGTCATTCCCCGCTGGGACATCGCATACAGGGTGGGAGTGTTGTACGACCACGATGGTCCATGGCTGCCTTACGCGACGTACTCCAACAACCGGGTCTTCCTGGCGGCACCTGGGAGTTCGTTGCATGCGCAGGTGGATGAACTGGGGATCGGGGTTTTGCGCCCTCTTGCGGGCGGATATCTTCTGCAGCTGGAGATGTCCGGAACGAACACGGCCGTTAAGGGACGGCACAGTCAGGGAATCGGAAACGCGTTGATGCGTCTGATGAAGGAGCTTTGACGGGAGAAGAACCGCCCTTTCCCGACCCCCTCGTGGGGCCCTGAAACTACCTTTGGACGCCATGATCCAACCCCAAAACCTGCCCGACGCATGGGGCCGATTCGGCCCGTACGGCGGGAAATTCGCCCCCGAGGTCCTCATGCCCGCGCTCGAGGAACTTGAGGGATTCTACGCAAAAATCAAGGATGACCCCGCCTTCAAGGCCGAACTCGACGCCCTCTTGCGCGACTTCGTCGGCCGCCCCTCGCCGCTCTACTTCGCCGAACGCCTCACCGAACACTGCGGCGGCGCGAAGATCTACCTCAAGCGCGAGGACCTGAACCACACCGGCGCCCACAAGATCAACAACTCCATCGGCCAGGTTCTCATCGCCCGCCGCATGGGCAAAAAACGCATCATCGCCGAGACGGGTGCCGGGCAGCACGGCGTGGCCACCGCCACCGCCGCCGCGCGCTTCGGCATGGAATGCGTGGTGTACATGGGCCGGGTCGACATGGAACGCCAGGCGCCCAACGTGTTCCGCATGCGCCTTCTGGGCGCGAAGGTCGTGCCGGTCGATTCCGGCAGCCGCACCCTGAAGGACGCCATCAACGAGGCCATCCGCGACTGGGTCACGCACATCGACGACACGCACTACGTCTTCGGCTCCGCGCTGGGCCCGCATCCGTACCCCATGATCGTGCGCGATTTCCAGAAGCTCATCGGCGAGGAGACCGAGGCGCAGATGCTCGAGAAGGAGGGGCGCCTGCCCGACCACCTCGTGGCCTGCGTGGGAGGCGGCAGCAATGCCATCGGCCTGTTCTGGAACTTTCTCGACAAGGCTTCGGTGAAGATGACCGGCGTGGAAGCGGGAGGCGAGGGCATCGCTTCGGGCCGCCACGCCGCGCGCTTCGAAGGCGGCGCGCTCGGCGTGCTGCAGGGCGCGCGCAGTTACGTGCTGCAGACTCCGCAGGGACAGATCGCCGAGACGCACAGCATCTCCGCCGGGCTCGACTACGCCTCCATCGGCCCCGAGCACGCCTACTACCGTGATGCGAAGCGCATCGAGTACACCCACGCCACCGACGACGAGGCGCTCGACGGGTTCCACGAACTGTGCCGCCTCGAAGGCATCATCCCCGCGCTCGAGAGCGCGCACGCGGTGGCGCACGCCCTCAAGCTGGCCCCCACGCTCGGCAAGGACCAACTGCTGGTGATCAACCTCTCCGGCCGCGGCGACAAGGACATGGCCACGGTCATGGATGCGTCTCCCCTGACCCCCGAAGGGGGAGACGCCCCTCCCTTCGGGGGGGGCATTTCGTCAAGAAAGGGGGGGATGTGAACAGAATCGATCAGACCTTCGCCCGCCTGCGCGAGGCCGGCCAGAAGGCCTTCATCCCCTACATCGCGGCGGGAGTTCCCGGAACCGAAGAGACGGTGGACTTCGCCCTGATGCTCAAGGAGCTCGGCGCCGACATCCTCGAGCTCGGTTACCCGTTCTCCGACCCCATGGCCGACGGCGTGGTCAACCAGGCCGCCGCCACGCGCGCCCTCGAGAACGGTGTGGACGACGCAGCGTACCTCGACATGGTGCGCGCCATCCGCAAGCGGGCCCCCGACTTTCCCGTCGTCGTGTTCTCCTACCTCAACCCGATCTACCGCCTCGGACTGCGCGACTTCGCCGTGCGGGCCAAAGAAGCGGGTGCCGACGGATTCCTGCTCGTCGACATGCCGGTGGAAGAAACCGACGAGATGATCGCCGTGTGCAAGGAGCTCGACCTGCGCTTCATCTTCCTCGCCGCACCCACCACGACTCCGGAACGGCTGGCGAAGATCCTCGAGAAGGGCAGCGGGTTCCTCTACTACATCTCGCGCACCGGCATCACCGGTGAGCAGGCGCAGTTCCAGACGGGCTTCGAGGCCAAGCTCGACGCCATCAAGAAGGCCGCGCGCATCCCCGTGGTGGTCGGCTTCGGCGTCTCCACTCCCGAGCAGGTCGCGGCCGTGTGCGCACGTTGCGACGGCGCGGTGGTGGGCAGCGCCCTTGTCCGGCGGACCCTGGAAGACAAGCGCTGGCCCGAGATGCGCGCCGGGATCGAAGCCTTCGCGAAGACGTTGATCGCGCCGGCGAAAGAGGGGCGGTCCCCGAGCGTGTCGAGGGGCGCCCCGATCCAGAAGGTGACCCCATGAACGAAGGCACGCCGGATTCATCCCTCGACGGGCTGCGCGGGCGCATCGACGCCCTGAACGCGCGGCTGGTGGAGCTGCTCAACGAGCGCGCCCGCTGCGCCGAGCAGATCGCCGACTTCAAGCGCCGCCACGGCCTGCCCGTGTATGACTCCGCGCGCGAGCGCGAGGTGCTCGACAAGGTGTCGGCGCGCAACGACGGGCCGCTGACCGATGAAGCGTTGCACCGCATCTTCAACTGCATCATCGAGGAACATCGGCGGTTGCAGGAAGAGCGGAAAAATCAGGATGGGGTCGCGTGACTCAAGAACCGAAAACCCTTGCGGTCGTCGGCCTCGGTCTCATCGGGGCCTCTGTCGCGGAAGCAACCCGGAAGCGGTTTCCTGCGTGGAGAATCTTGGGCGTGTCGTCTCCCGGCACGGTCAGGGAAGCGCTGAAGATCGGGCTGATCGACGAAGGCTTCGAGGGATACGAGCATGCCGGCAAGGTGCTGGAGCAGTGCGACATCGGGATCCTTTGCACTCCCATCGACAAAATTCTGGGCTTGCTCGAAGGCTGGGCGAAGGATCCCCTCACGCTGCGGTCCGGCGCGGTCATCACCGATGCCGGCAGCACCAAGGCCGACATCTGCGCCGCCGCACGCAAGGCCTTTCCTCCCGGAGGCAACGGAAGTTTCATCGGGTCCCATCCCATGGCCGGGTCAGAGAAGACCGGCCTCGCCGCGCGCGATGCGCATCTCTTCGAAAACGCCGCGTGGATCCTTTGCCCCGAGAAAGACGCGCCCGCTCCCGCCGTTGAATCGTTGCGCGGTTTCGTCGAAGGGCTCGGTGCGCACGTGCTGACCTTCCCGCCCGTGCGCCACGACATGCTGGTCGCGCAGGTGTCGCATCTTCCGCAGTTGCTGGCGACCGCGCTTGCCGCGCATGTTTCCGCCGCCGACGGTCTCGACGACATGCTGCAGGTGGCGGGCGCGG
Source organism: Fibrobacteria bacterium (assembly GCA_050486505.1). Lineage (GTDB taxonomy): Bacteria > Fibrobacterota > Fibrobacteria > UBA11236 > UBA11236 > UBA11236. The sequence continues at coordinate 26,999 of JBJHDK010000019.1, forward strand.
GCTTCCGCGACATGACGCGTCTCGCGGCCTCCAATCATTCCGTGTGGGAACCCATCCTGCGCACCAACCGCAAGAATCTGGAACTCATCCTCCCCGCCTTCCGCCGCGAGCTCGAGGTGTTGGAGGAAGACCTGCTCGAGGACGGCGGCGAGCGTTTTTTCAGGGAAGCGAACGATCTGCGCGCGCGTTACAAGGCCCCCCGCAAGGGGTTTTCCGCGCCCACCACCGAAATCCTCGTCGATGTGGAAGACAAGCCGGGCGCATTGCTCGGCGTCATCCGTCCCCTGACGGAGGCCGGACTGAACATCCTCGACCTCGAAATCCTGAAAGTCAGGGAAGGGGAGGAGGGGGTGCTCATGATGGGCTTTCGCAAGGCGGGGGAGGCGGAGAAGGCGCTCGAGATTTTGGGGGAGTCGGGGCACAGGGCGAGACTGCGTTGAATTACGAATTAAGAATTAAGAATTAAGAATTGTGAAGAGCGACATGAACGCAGAAGAACACATGGAGTCCGGAGGTATTTCGGCATCGGTCGTTGAGCCTGTCGAAACGACCGATGGCGCGCTGGAGATCAAGCGTTCGAAGAAGCTGCGCGGTGCGGTGTCGTTTTCCGGAGATGCGCATCAGGCACTGTTGGCGTGCGGCATCGCGGCGTTGGGTGGGGAATCCGCCCGTATCGGTAACCTTCCCCCCGCCTCACCGGGTGATCACAGCGCGGGGGCAGGCCTTGCTCCCTGGTTTCAGGAATACCGCGCCGCGCTCGAAAGCCTCGGTGTTTCCTTTGAGTCGACGGACGACGGCCATGTCCTCGTGCGCGGCGGTGCGTTGAGGTCGCCGGAGAGTCCGCTCGTCGTTCGACATGAACTGGCCGCGTTGATCCTCTCCGGCATTGTCGCGGGCAGGGAACTGGATGCCGTGCTGGAACTCGATCCCGTGCATGTGCCGGGGGATGTCGCTGCCTTGCTGCGCGTGCTCTATCCGCAAGAAGAAGACGCCCCCGAACATGTGCTTCGCCCCCGTGCGCTGCACCCCAAGGCTCGCGGACTCTGCGTGCCTCACGAACGGAAATGGGATGGCAAGCAGGCGAAGATTGCACTGCTCTTCCACCACCTCGCCGCGGGGCAGTCGCTGGAGCTGCACCTGCGCCGTCAGGGCTGCGATCTGCTCGAGAACCTGCTGCGGCACTTCGAGATCGATCTCAAGGTCGAGCGCGATGATGACAAGGACGCGGACGAACTGACCCGCCGCATGGCGCGCCAGCTGCGTGCGGCCGGGAAGCAGGAACCGGTGACGCGCATCAAGCTGCCCGCCGGCGCGAAACCCGCGCCCGCCTTCATCGCGCTCGCGGGAGACGTCACGGAAGCATCCGCCGCGGCGCTGGCGGCGACCCTCGTGAAGGGGTCCGACGTGCTGCTCGAGGGAGTACTGCTCAACACCGGTCGCACGGGATTCCTCGCCGCCCTGCGTCGCATGGGTGCGGACATCGAAGCCGTGCAACGCAAGGAACCCCGTCAAGGCGGCGGGGAGGCCTTCGGCACCTTGCGCGTGCGCGCCAGCGAGACACTGGGGCGGCGCTTCGACGGCGAAGCCCTCTCCGATCTTCGCGATGAAATCTTCCTGTTGCTCGCGGCCGCGTCTTTCGCCGAGGGGGAATCGGTGTTCCGCGACCTCGATTACCTGCGCGCCGGATCCGTGGACTTCCTCAAGGAGTTTACCGCGGATCTCAAGGCATCGGGCGTGGAGACGGGCGAGATCGAGGACGGCATCGTGATCCGCGGCCGTGCCGAATCGGACGGCGGCACGCATGACGCGCTGGGCCACCCCGGCGTCGCCCTGGCCCATGCCGTGACCGCCCTGAAGGCGCACGGCGCCTCGACCCTCCTGTCCGGCGGCGCGGAGGCGCTGGAGTGGCGTCACCCCGGACTGTTCGCCCGGATCGGCGCGTTGGCCTCCACGGGATCCCCCGCCGCAGGGCAGGATGCGGAGAACACCCCATGAAAAAGCCCCCTGTGGTTCGCGACACCTTCGTCACGCCGCCTGATCGGGAGATCCGCAGCCTGGGCGTGTTCGCGCTCAAGGGCGACGCCGGGCCCGCGCTGGAGGTGGTGCGCGCGTTCGCGGAAGCCCATCCCGGAGTCAAGGTGCACCTCAACACGTACCTGAAGCCGCATGCGGGCCGGGGACTGCGCGTGCGTTCGGATGCGTGGCTGGTGGCGAACTCCGACGCGCTGTTGTCGCTCGGCGGCGACGGCACCTTTCTCACGGCCGCACGCCTCGCCCACGGACGGGGCATTCCCGTGCTGGGGGTCAACCTCGGCCGCGTGGGGTTTCTCGCGGACGTGTCGCTCGAAGATCTTGGCGCGATCCTCGCGGACCTGACGCGCCGCGAGTACAGCCTGCGCAACCGCCTGGTGCTCGAGGTCGAGCATTTGCGCGGACGCAAGGTGGTGCAGCGCGATGTGGCGCTCAACGAAGCAGCCTTCGCGGGCACGCTGGGCAGTCAGATGGCCACGCTCTCCGTGGAGGCCAACGGCAGCTTCCTCACCGATTACCGCGTCGACGGGCTGCTGGTCTCGACGCCGACCGGCTCGACGGCGTATTCCCTGTCGGCGGGCGGGCCGATCGTGCATCCTTCGGCCAACTCCATTTTGCTCACTCCGTTGAATCCCGCCTCGCTGTCGGTGCGGCCGCTGGTGCTGCCCGACTCGATGGAGATCGTTATCCGCAACAAGACGGAAGTCGGGGGGCCTCTGCGCTTCTTCGCGGACGGCCGTCTGCGGGGAGAGCTTCGCGAAGGGGACTCCGTGCGGATCCGCCGCCACCCGGAGCGGTTGCGCATCATACGTCCGAAGGGGAGCTCGTACTTCGATTCGCTGCGCAACAAGCTCGGCTGGACGGGCGACCGGGATCCCAGGTCGGGGGCGGTGTAGGGGAGCGATGAGTGGTGAGTTACGAGTTATGAGTGATGAGTTGGGAGGTGAGACGGGTTAGGGGTTCGTCGTCGTCCGCTTTTTGGATGGTTTGGGTCGCGCGGAACGCGAAGAAGTTTGACCGCAACGGGCGCAACGGGTGCAAAGTGAAAACAAGGAGCGAAGGCATCAAAAAGCCCGCCGCGGGATTCCTCCCGGGCGGGCTTTTTGATGAACGGGGAATCCTGCCTTTGCGTTCCGAAGAACTCTCCGGCGGGTTTCACCGGATGCTTAGGGGACGCAGGTCCACGTCGCTTCGTAATCCTTCCTGCATCCGAAGAACGGATCCCCGATCACGGTGTGGTTGACCGTGTAGGCGCAGCTCGTTTCGCCGTCGCAGGTTTCCGCCAGATGCCAGGTCTTGTCGGGATCTGCTGCGGAAGGTGCAACGGGGGAGTAGCCGCCGCCGACGCAGTTCTCGCCGTACAGACCGCTAATGACCTGGATGACACCGGCTTCGCAGGTCAGCATCACGGTCTTGCCCGAAGATTCACCGCTGGCGAAGGCGGTGAACGGTCCCGGATCGATGGGATCCACGGGGTCAACCGGATCCAAGGCGCAGTCGGCCGCGCTCGTGGCGCCTTCGGGAGCCACATGGTCGCCGTGGCCGAGGTGTGCCTGCACGGCGTTTCCGGAGACGGTGATCAGGTTGTACCCATTCCCGGTCTTGTGGCAAATCGTCACCCTGCCGGCATTCGCGGCGGCGGCCCTGGCGGCGATCACGGATTCGGGTTCGGTGACGGAAAGCCCTTCGTTCGGGCCCAAGGACTGGTTGCAGCCGATCAGTGCGAGCACCGAGGCGGCGGCAAGGGTGGCGAGACGACGATTCATGAAGACTCCTTTGATGACAATGCCGGTAAATCCGGACTCGCGGAATATATGTCCGTTATTCGGGTGTAACAGAATATTTCTTGATTAAAAAATGACATTATGACAAACTATGCGGAAAAATGAGAAAAATCAAGGCTAAGTCATTGAGTTGTTATCAAATCGCCACATCCGGCTCGCAGAAACCGGCAGGTGATTCCTGTTCGGGACGTGGAGGAACGCGAAGAAGATTGGCCGTAAGGGAGATGCATAGAAAATGCCAAGAAGACCGGCCACAAAGGGCACAAAGGGTGCACAAAGAGAAAACAAGGGGCGAAGGCATTAAAAAGCCCGCCGCGGGATTCCTCCCGGGCGGGCTTTTTGTGCTCTATGGCTTGAGGATTACCAGGTCAGCACAACACCGGAAGCGCTGAGCCCGTTGTCGGACGTCGCAACCAGGCCCGTCAGCTCCCGTGCGGCGATCTGGGCGTTTCCGGAGTGATTGATCTGGCCGAGATCGATCGCCCAGACACTACCGTCATCGCCGTTCCCGAAGATCGAGCCGTTTCCACGGGTGTCGTTCTGGTTACGGTTCGCACGGTAGTGAACGAAGGTGTCTTCGCACTCCGCACCGTTCCCGCAGGTCTGGAAGTTCAGGTTGATGTTTCCGTTCGGGGCGACCACGTAGTTGGCCAGTACGCCGGAGATGGTCACCGTGACGATAGTGGGTTCGACGGTGATCAGGCACTGTTGGTGCGGCGGGGTGCCGGCAGCTTCATTTCCGCCATTGTTGGTGAACACACCTCCCGTGCACCAGCCGTTCTGGGCGTTGCGTGCGGGGCCGTCGGGCTGCACAGCGGTTCCGCCGACGTCGCCGATTGTGACCGTGAAGGTCGCGCCGACGGGGGTTCCGGGAGCAGAAACACCGTTCGGACCGCCTTTGGCAGCGATCACAGTGTCGTCATTCGAAGACATTACGTCGGGAACCTGGTTGCAACCGACGAACGCGAACACGCCGACAGCTGCAAGGGTGAGAATTGATTTACGCATGGGAACTACCTCGCCGGGCAGTGGGGATTGAACTTTCGGGCAGCCCGTGACGCCCTGTGACGCAGGAAACTTATGCTGGACCAAGCACCGCATCTACGAACTTTTGCTGACACAGTGTCACGCGACACACGCGCCGAACTTCACGAACATTCAGTGGACTGTTATCACTTTGAATTTGCACGAAATACGCTTCTGGTGGCGCTCCTTCACACCCTCCGCAAGCGCGTTATCGATTTGTTGACACCATGTCACAGGATCGGTTTTGACTTGATCTGCTGTGATGACAATGCACTCATGCCGAACGTCAGGAGTCGTTTCCTCCCCCGCTCCCGTGCAGAGTGTTTCCCCGCTTCCTTCCCGCCCGACCACAGCCATCACTCACCCGTGTACCTCCCGCCCCCCACCTGTGACACCTGACACCTGACACCTTCCTCCCCCCTCACCCGGTTCACCGGCACGGCGTCCGGACAGTCGCGATTCCGCCGGGCCGAATCTGTCCGGGAAAGATTTACTGCACGTACGTTCAGCAATTGCGTTATTTTTTGCACATGCTCCGCACCCTCCGCATCCGCAACCTCGCCATCCTCCCGGAAGCTGAAATCACCTTCGAGCCCGGATTCACGGTGCTGACAGGGGAGACCGGCGCCGGCAAGTCGATCTTGCTCAACGCCCTAAAGCTTATTCTGGGGGCCAAGGCCAAAACCGACCTCATCCGTCAAGGGGCCGACAAGCTTCGCGTGGAGGCCGTGTTCGACATTCCCCCCGTAGCCGCGTTACGCGACCTCTTGCGCGAGCGCGAAATCGATGCAGACGATGATCTCGTCCTTGAGCGCGAGCTCACCGCCGCCGGCAAGAGCCGCGCGCGCGTGAACGGAAGCCTGGTGACCCTGTCCGACCTTGAGGCCATCGGTCGCCACCTCGTCGACCTGCACGGACAGCACGAGCAACAGGGACTGCTCGACCCTTCCACCCATGTCGCCTACCTCGACGGATACGGTGGCCTCGCTACCGAAGCCGGCGTATGCGGAGCGGCCTACCGAGCCTTCCGTGCGGCGGAGCAGGCGCTGGAGCGCGCGGAATCGGATGCGGCGCGGTTGCGGGAGCAGATGGACTTCCTGCAATTCCAGTTCAAGGAGCTGGACAAGGCCGGGTTGAAGGACGGCGAGGAGGAACGGCTCGAGAACGAGCTCAGGATGCTTTCCGGATTCGAAAAGATCGCGGGGGGACGCGATGCCTGTCTCGATGCCCTCGAGGGGACGGAGGGAGTTCTCCCTGCGCTGGGGCGGCTTCGCAAAGACCTGCAATCCCTGGCGAAACAACTCGAGTCCGGAGACTTCGCGGCCCAGGAAGAAAAAGTGGAGGCCGCTGCGTCCCTGGTCGAAGAAGTCCGCGATGCCGTGAACGGCCTCGACATTCCCGCCGAGGCGGACCCGGAGCGCATCGACATCCTGAACGCCCGGCTCGCGCTGTTCCAGCGCCTCAAGGCGAAGCACAAAACGGACCTTGCCGGGCTGATCGCGCTCCGGGATCGGCGCCGCGCCGAGATCGACACCGTGGAGAACGCGGGCATCGAAACCGAATCCCTGAAGGATGCCCGCGACACGGCGCGCGCCGACGCGCAGGCGCGCGCGGCCGCCCTCTCCGCCAAGCGCAAGGCGGCCGCGAAGAAGTTCGACAAGGAAGTCAACGCGCGCCTCGCCCGCCTCGGCATGGACGGAAGCCGCTTCGAGACCCGCATCGAGGATGCGGGAGTGCTCACTTCTCACGGCCTCGACCGGGTGGAGTTTTTCCTCGCGGCCAACCCCGGCGAGCCCGCGCGCGCGCTGCACAAGTCGGCTTCCGGTGGTGAAATCTCGCGCGTAATGCTGGCGATCAAGGGCGCGCTGGCACAGAGCGACCCGCGCCCCCTGCTGGTGTTCGACGAACTTGACACGGGAATCGGGGGACAGACCGCCCTGCGTGTGGGGGAGGCGCTTTCGGAACTCGCGGGCCACCACCAGCTTCTGGTCATCACGCACCTGCATCAGGTTGCGGCGCGCGCGACGCATCAGCACAAGGTGGAAAAGCAACTCGAGGGGGGGCGCACCGTGACGCGCGTCGCGCCGCTTGCGGCGCAGGAACGCGCCACGGAACTGGCCCGCATGATGGGCGGCGAAGACTCCGGCACGGCGCTGAAGCACGCACGGGAACTGCTGAAAAAAACGGGTTGATTGTAGGGGCTAATAATTATTAGCCCCTACAATGTTCCCGCGCGTGCAGCGCCCCCCTGACAGGGTATTATCATTGAGGGTCCCCCCTTCCCCCGGAGGCCCGCAATGTCGACCCCCTTCAAAAACCTCGCCCGTGGATTGGTCACCGTCCTCGTCCTCATTTTCGGTGTTCGCTCCGCTGAAGCCATGCCCCAACCCGGTGAACCCGCGCCTTCCTTCCGGCTTCCGAACCAGGACGGCAAAGAGGTGGCATTGGAAGATTACCAGGGGCGCTGGCTCGTCCTTTACTTCTATCCCCGCAACATGACGACGGGGTGCACCATCCAAGCCGGGAACTTTCAGCGCGACGCGGCGGAGTATGAGGCCCGCAATGCCGTGGTGGTCGGCATCAGCGTCGATAACATTGCATCGCACCAGGAATTTTGCGCGAAGGAAGGACTGGAATTCACGCTGCTCTCCGATACCGCGGGCGTCGCCTCGCTGGCCTACGGCTCGCTTCGCCGCAGCCTGGTGGGGCGCATCGCCGAGCGGAACACCTTCATCATCGATCCTGAAGGCGTCATCGCGAAAGTGTATCGCGGCGTCTCGGTGCGCGGGCACAGCGAGGAAGTGCTGGCTGACCTTGCTGAGTTGCAGGGAGAGTAGTCAATTACGAATTAAGAATTACGAATGAAATGCAGGATCCCGCGTGTGATTGCCGCCGCTGCGGGGTAGATGAGTCCGTGCGATGGCGCTCTAAAACATGCTTGTATTCAATTCGTAATTCGTAATTCCGTAATTCGTAATTCCCCCGTAACACCCCCCGCCTATGTTCATCGCATGGCGAGGATCCTCTACGGTGTTCAAGGCGAGGGGCGTGGGCATGCCACGCGCAGCCTTCGCGTTCTGCAGGCGCTGATCCATGAAGGACACGATGTTCTCATCCTGACCGGTGGGGATGCGCTTCCCGTTCTGGAATCGGCACTCGGAAACCGTGTGCTCGAAATCCCCCTGCTGCGCTACCATTACAATCCGCGCGGTTCCCTGTGCGCCTGGCGGACGATTGTTCGCAACCTGGGGCCGCTTCGCAAGCTCGCGCTTCGCAACCCCGTGCTTGAATCGGCCGTGCGTCGTTTTGCACCGACCGCCGCCGTGTCGGACTTCGAGCCGTTGACCTGTCGGCTTGCGCGCGTGTTCAAGCTTCCACTCCTCGCCGTGGATCATCAGCACTTCCTGACGGAGACGGTGTTGCCGCGTGTTCCCGGCGCGCGCAACGCGGTGAAGCTCTTCGCCTACCGGCTCGGTACCCAGCTGCTTTCAGGATGGCCCCGGCGCATGGTCGTCAGTTCGTTCCATCACTTCCCCCGCCGCCGGGGGAGTCGCGCAGTGTTCGTGGGACCGTTCCTGCCAGAGGATGTGCGCCGCCTCTCGGTGCGCGATGCCGGTCACGTGACCGTCTATTTGAAGCGTCCCCACTATCTCGAGGCGCTGCTGCCCGTGATGAAAGCAGCTCCCGACCGGGATTTCGAGCTCTTCGCCGCGTGGGAAGAAGAATGGACTCGGACCCTGCCGCGCAACGTAAAACTGCGCCCGCTCGACCGTGAAGGATTCCTGCGCTCGCTGGCAGCCTCGCATGCCCTCATCGCGACGGCAGGCAATCAGGTGATGGGAGAGGCCATCTGGTTGGGCAAGCCCGCGTTGGCCATTCCCGAGCCGGGCGTGCTTGAGCAGGAGCTCAATGCGCGTGCCCTCGAAGACAGCGGATGCGGAGCGGTGTGCGTGCTTGATGCGTTCACCTCCGAAACGTGGCAGGCATTCGAAAGTGGACGTGGGGGGTATCTCCGCGGCCTCAGGGCGTTTCGGGAAATGCACCCTGATTACGACGGTTTGGCGGGGACTCTCCGCGTGATCCGAAGGCTGGTCAAGGCCCCGGAGGCCGCGCCTGTGAAGGCTGTCACGACAAAAGAGCTGCGCCCGCAGGTCGTTCCGGCCCGGGGTTGACGGGGAGCTTCGGTCGCTGAGCTTGCTGCCTTGAGCTTGTCGAAGGGCGTCGAAGCGACCGACGTTGTACCTTCACTCATCCCTGGAAGGCCGAGAAATCCGCGACATTCAACACCACGTCACGGACGCTCGCGAGGATGGCCTGCCGGCCGGCCCGGATCGCGGGATCGGGATCATTGACCATGACAGCGTCGAAGAATTTCGCGACGGGCTTCTGCAACGTCGCCACGGCGGAGAGCGCCTTGTCCCATGACTGGCTTTGGACGGCCCCGTCCACAGCGTTGCGGGCGACGCCGATGGCGTCGACGAGGGCGGTTTCGGCGGGGTTTCGGGGCGAGTCATGATTCGCCCTTACAACATCCCCCGCGTCGCGGAGGATGTTGTTCACCCGCTTGAACGTCTCCGCGATTTGGGAAAATTCCGGTCGCGCGCGGAAGGCCTGCAGCGCCTCGAGGCGCGCGACGAGATCAGGAATAACCTCCCATGACGGGACGGCGCCCGCCGCTGCATCGAAGGTGTCGGGTGCGATGCCGCCGGGCAACCCGGGGCGACCGGTCTCGGCGAAGAGGTTCTGGGCGCGTCCCCTGAAGAAATCGAGCAGCTTCTCCGCAACGGCGGCACGGTCGGACGCGGGAATCTCCCCTTCGGAGAATTGATCCAGCGCGTCCCCCACCAAATCCGCCAAGGGAATCCGGACGTCCCCATGCAACAGCAAGGCGAGCGTCGTCCAGCAGGCGCGGCGAAGCGCGAAGGGGTCGGCCGATCCGGTGGGGATTTTTCCCTTGCCGAAGAGGGCGACCAGCGTATCGAGCCGATCCGCGAGGCCGACGAGAGCGCCTTCTTCGGTGACAGGGTAGCCGTCCCCGGCGTTGCGGGGTTTGTAGTGGTCGGCGATGCCGTCTGCGATGACGGGGTCGAGGCCCTCGGCCAGCGCATAGTAACGGCCGACGATGCCCTGCAGCTCGGGGAACTCACCGACCATTTGCGTGGTCAGGTCGTTCTTGCACAGCATGGCGATGTGTTCCGCCGCGCCTGCCTTTTCCGGGCTCCAGCCGAGACGGCTGGCGTGAAGGGAAGTCAGGCGTTCCACGCGCACGGTCTTCGCGTAAATGCTCGCACCCGTGACCGGGTCGCCGAGGCCTTTGAGGAAGGCGACGGTTTTCAGGTCTTCGCGGCGCTCCAAGAGCGTCTTCTTCTTGTCCTCGCGGAGGAAGAACTCGGCGTCGGCGAAGCGGGCGCGTACCACGCGCTCATTGCCCTCGCGCACCAGCGCGTAATCCTTGCATTCCATGTTGG
>JBJHDK010000020.1:0-35679 GCA_050486505.1 Fibrobacteria bacterium
GTGCGGATCTACCCTGCACAGCCGCGGTGGGTGAGAAAGGTCTCCAGGTCGTCGGCACGGCGCAGGTCGGTTTCCAGCGCCTCCTTTTGAGCCTTCGACAGGGCAACCTGCCGCGCCTCCGCGAGAATCCCCCGCGCCTCGCCCTCGTTTCCCAGCGTCACGGCGAGGTCGGCACGCAACACGAGGGCGCGGAACCGGTCGTTTCCCGGCGCATTCTGCGCCTCGTTGAGTGCCGCGTCGAGGAGTCGGGCGGCCTCGTCGTGGCGCCGTGCGGCATCCAGGCCGTTGGCGGCTTCCAGGGCATGGGAAAGTCGTGATCCGGGCATCCCGGAATAATAGTCGGGGGGTGGCTGCGCGGGAGCACCGTGAAGGGGCAGGAATGTCGGTAAATCTTCCCACAGAAAGTGGTGTCAAGACTAAATTCGCTGACAAGATGACAGGCGGCGGGTCGCTCTCGTCGATGCCCACATCAGACCAGGGAACACCGTGTCGAATCCGCTCCGCATCGCTCTCATCTACCTCGCCTTCGGGACGACGTGGATTCTGCTGACGGACTGGTTGATCGACCCGGATCCCGCGACGACTTTTCCCGCAATCGATGTCCAGACGGTCAAGGGACTTTTTTTCGTGGCGATTTCCACGGGGCTTCTCTGGCTGGTCGCGCACTTTCTCGGGCGCAACGTGGAGCGTGAACGCACGCGGTACCGGGAATTGTTCGAGCACAATCCCCAGCCGATGTTCGTCTACGATGTTGAAACGCTCGGGATCCTTGCGGCGAACAATGCCGCGCTCCTTCAGTACGGTTACTCCCGAGATGAGTTTCTGTCCATGGCCATCACTGACATGCGGCCGCAAGAAGACCTGCCCCGCCTTTTCGAGAACGTCGCACTGGTGACGGAGGGCGTCGACAGGGCGGGCATCTGGAGGCATTTACGCAAGGACGGGAGCCTGCTTTGGGTCGAGATCACCTCCCACACATTGAAGTTTCGTGGCCGCAAGGCCGAGATGGTGCTGGCGCGCGATGTCACGGCGCAGTTGGCGGCTGAAGCGGCCCTCGAAGAGAGCGAGCGGAGCCTGCGCGAGATGGCGGAAAGCGTGCGGGATATCTACTACAGCTATGATCCTGTGAATGATCGTTTCCTGTACCTGAGTCCGCGCGTGGAGGAGGTTTGGGGCATGAGCCTCGAGCAGCTGCACGCCGATCCGATGAGCAACCTGGAGCGGGTCCATCCCGACGACTTGCACATTGCGATCGAGGCCGATCGCCGGCAGCGCGCGGGAGAGTCGACCACCAGTGAATACCGCATCGTGCGGCCCGATGGGAAGCAGACATGGGTGCAGGACTACTCGAACTCGATCAGGAATGGGCATGGCACCGTGGTCCGCATCGTCGGATCGATGCGCGACATCACCGACCGGAAACGGATGGAGGAGGATCTCACCCGGCAGGAAGATCTGAACCATCGCATCCTCGACTCGCTGCATGAGGGAGTCCACGGAGTCGATTCGGAAGGCAGGATCATCTTCGAGAACCGCGCCGGCGCGGCCATGTTTGGCTGGAAGCCAAGCGAGATGGTCGGCAAACAGTCCCACGCGCTTATCCACCACCACCGGGCGGACGGCAGCGAATACCCTCGGGAAGATTGTCCCATCTACATGACCCTCCGTGATGGAATTTCACGGCATGTCGAGGACGAGGTGTTTTTCCGCAAGGATGGAACGCCTTTTCCAGTGGAGTACGCCGTCGCGGCGCAGGTCGACGAGACCGGAGAGGTCGTCGGTGCCGTCATCAGCTTTCGGGATCTGACCGAGAGTCGCAGTGCCGAAGCGGCATTGCGCATCAGCGAGCGGAGGTTTTACGAACTGGCGGACGCCATGCCCTTCATGGTGTGGACGGCGGAGCCCGACGGCCAGGTGGATTATGCGAGTCGAGAGTTGCACGAGTACACAGGATTCAAGCTTGGGGAAAACCTTGCCGATGGCTGGCTTCAGGCGGTGCATCCCGATGACCGGGACAAGACCATTGCCATCTGGACCGAGGCTGTGCGCACGCGTGAGCCCTACCACGCCGAGTTCCGCCTGCGTCGCCGCGATGGCGTGTATCGCTGGTATCAGTTGCATGCTGTGGCGGTGACGCACGAAGACGGGACGATGAAGTGGTACGGCACCGCCAGCGATGTCGATGCCATCAAGCAATCGGAAGAGACTGCGCAAAGGCTCGCCCGGCGCTATTTGACGACGCTCGAAAGCATCACCGACGCCTTCTATACGCTCGACCATGATTGGCGGTTCACATACGCCAACAAGGAGGCTGAAAGGCTACTGCAAAAGTCGCGCGGTGAACTGGTCGGACGGGACGTGTGGTCATTGTTCCCGGCGGTGAAGTCGACGGGATTCGAGACGCGCTATCGCCATGCCATTGAGACGGGAGAAACGGTCGTCTTTGAGGAATGGTATCCGGCGCCCCTCGAGAAGTGGTTCAGTGTGCGAGCTTATCCTTCAGATCAGGGGTTGGCGGTGTACTTCCGCGACATTACCGACCGGAGGCGGGAGCGCGTAGCCCTGCAAGAAAGCGAGGAGCGCTTCCGGCTGCTTTCCAGGGCCACCAATGATGCGATCTGGGACTGGGACCTGGTGTCCGGAACGTTGTGGTGGAACGAGGGTTTCGAAACCTTGTTCGGGTTCAGTCGCGCCGAACTCGAGGTCGGCATTGAATCTTGGACGAACCGGATTCATCCCGAAGACAGGGAGGCCGTGGAAGCCAGCGTCGAAAGGGCCCTTGTCGGTGCGGGGGCGGACTGGGAGGGCGAATACCGGCTGCTGCGCAAGGATGGAACTTACGCCCAGGTCATTGATCGCGGCCATATCATCCGCGACGCGGAGGGCAAGGCCGTGCGCATGATCGGCGGCATTTCGGACCTGACGGAACGCAAGGCGGCGGAGTCGGCGCGAGTGTTGCTCGGAACCGCGGTGGAACAACTTGGCGAAATGGTTTTGGTCACCGATGTCTCCGGATGCATCGAGTACGTCAATCCGTCGTTTCAGCGCGTTACGGGATACTCCCGGGAGGAGTTGATCGGCGAGAATCCCCGCATCATCAAAAGCGGGCGGCAGGATGCAGCCTTCTACCGGGATCTGTGGGGAACCTTGACTTCCGGGCGCACATGGACGGGGACGTTTCAGAATCACCGCAAGGATGGAAGCCCGTTTACCGTGGAATCGACGATTTCCCCCGTGCGCAACGCACAGGGAGGGATCACCCACTTCGTGAGCGTCATGAGCGACATCACCGAGCGTCTTTCCCTCGAGGAACAGTTCCGCCAATCGCAGAAAATGGAGGCAGTCGGACGCCTTGCAGGCGGGATTGCGCATGATTTCAATAACATGCTCACGGTGATCCTCGCGCGTTCGGAGAACGCACTCAAACAGCTTTCACCCGAATCCTCGCTGCATTCGGTCCTGGAGGAAATCCATGAAGCCGCGGTACGTTCCGCGGCGCTCACCCGGCAATTGTTGGCGTACGCCCGCAAGCAGAAGGTGAACCCCCGTGTCATCGACCTGAATGACACGGTGGAGCATTCCCTGAAAATGCTGCGGCGCCTCGTGGGCGAGGACATCGACCTCGTCTGGTCGCCGATGGCGGGAGCGTGGCCGGTCCGCATCGATCCCGCGCAGATCGATCAGCTGCTCACCAACCTTTGCGTCAATGCGCGCGATGCCATCTCCGGCGTGGGGTGTGTCCGCATCGAGACGCACAACGTCAGCCTCAGTGTGGATTACTGCAGGTTGCACACGGGCTGCAACCCCGGTGATTATGTCATGCTCGCGATCACCGACGACGGGGAAGGCATGGATCGGGAAACGGTTTCCCACATTTTCGAGCCGTTTTATACAACCAAGAGGGAAGGCGAAGGCACCGGACTCGGGCTGGCCACGGTGTACGGAATCGTCCGGCAGAACGACGGGTTCATCAACGTCTATAGCGAGCCGGGCAAGGGAGCGATCTTCAAGGCCTATTTTCCGAGGCAGTTGAGCCTCGATCCCGCGGAAGCCCCGGAAGCGAACGAACGTGAAATTCCTCAAGGCCGCGGAGAAACGGTGTTGATCGTCGAGGACGAAACCATGATCCTCGAAGTTGCCGTCGAGATCCTCGAGGGCCTTGGATACGCCGTACGGTCGGCATCATCCCCGGCCGAGGCGCTGAAGCTGGTCGAAGGAGAAGGTATTCTCGTCGACGCCCTGATCACCGACGTGATCATGCCGGGCATGAACGGCCGCGAGCTCGCCGACCGCATCCGCGCGACGCGGCCCGGCCTCGGGGTGTTGTTCATGTCGGGCTATACCGCGCAGGTCATGGAACATCGCGGAATGGTCGAAGGGCGTGATCAGTTCGTGCAGAAACCCTTTTCCACCCGTGACCTCGCGGTCAGCGTTCGGGCGGTTCTCGACGGGCGGGCTCGCTAGGGCGGGGCTCGCCGCCTCACAGACAGAGGCAAGTTTGGGAAGAGGAAGAGCGATGCAGGCGGGCTGCTCGGGCAACAGGCGTGCGGGGCGTGGATCGGGCTCCCCGGTTCGCGTGTAAGTGGCAGGTACCCCCGGAAGGAGGAACAGAATCATGCCGGAAAATCTGCGCCACCTCCTCCGACTGGATCCCCTCCACTGGCGTGAGGGGTTGCTGACCCTTGTGCTCTGGATCGTCACGGTGCTCGGAGCCATCGTCTATGTGCCGAGCGTCTACATGGCCTTGCGCGACGGCCTCGTTTACGTGGTCTGGGTCGATACTGCGGCCCTCGCCGGGGTTTTGGCTCTTTTGTTGGCAAAGAGGATGGCATTTCGCATCCGTGCCGGCCTTCTTTGCACGGTCTTTTACCTGCTCGGCACGGGGCTACTGTTCTGGGTCGGCCCCATCAGCCAAACCTACCTGCTGGCATTTTCACTGGTCACCACTCTCCTGCTTGGTTTGCGCACGGGATTGGCGGCGGCAATCCTCGGGACGGTCACCTTGGCCGTGGTCGGTCTGGCAGGCATGGCGACGGCGACGGTCGGCCCCTCGGTCTGGTTGAATGCCGACGGTCCCGCATGGCTGGTCATTGCCTTGAATTTTGCCTTGGCCAACATTTCCCTCACACTGGCGGTGGGAGGAATCCTGGCGGTTCTGGAGACCGGGCTGCGTCGCGAGGCGGAAGGGCGCGAATCTCTGCGGCAAAGTCAGTCCATGCTGGCCATGGCCATGCGGGTCAGCCGCATGGGCGCCTGGGCGATCGATCGGGTCGAGGACAAGCTGCGGTTGACTTGGTCCGAAGGAATGTTCTCGATCCATGAGCTTCCGGTTGGATTTCCTCCGGAACTGGACGAAGGCATTCTCTACTACGCGAATGAGGATCAGGCGAAGGTTTCCGAGGCCGTGGACGCGTGCTTTCGCGACGGAACCCCCATTGATGCGCAGTGGGTGCTTCTCACCGCGAAGAATCGCCGGATTCTTGTGCATGCGGTTGCCGAAGCCGTGCGCGATGAGGCTGGGCGCATCGTCAGGATTCATGGGACCTTGCAGGACTTGACGGAAGATCGCGAAACGCAGCTTTCCCTGCTGCGAAGCGAACGCCGTTATTTCGAACTTGCCGATTCCATGCCGTTCATGGTCTGGACCGCCACACCGGACGGTGGAGTTGATTATGCGAATGCGGCATTTCGTGATTACATCGGCGAATACTCCGGACAGGACCTCGGAACCGGCTGGTTCCGATTGTTGCATCCCGATGACCGGGAGCGTACCGCTCAGGTCTGGGCAAAGGCCGTGCGCAGCGGGGAACCCTATCAAACCGAGTTCCGGATCCGTCGGGGAAGCGACGGAGAATACCGTTGGCACCGGCTGCATGCAACGGCGGTTCGGGAAGAGGACGGAAGAATTCACAAGTGGTATGGATCCTCTGTCGACATTCATGAAATCAAGCTTGCTGAAAAGAAGTCGAAACAGATCGCCCGGCGACTGGAAAAAACCCTGGAGAGCATCACGGATGCCTTTGTGACCTTCGACCGGGAGTGGAGGTTTACTTACGTCAATTCCATGGCGGAGCAATTGCTGGGCAGAAGTCGGGAAAGCCTTTTGGACAAAAACGTGTGGGACGAGTTTGCGGAAGGAATCAATCCGGAATTCCGGAAACACCTGGAACCGGCCCTGGATAGGGGTGAGCCCGTGTCGTTCGAAGCCGTTGCCTCCTTCGGCAAGCTGCTTGAGGTGCGGGCGTTTCCTTCCAGCGTCGGTCTGGCCGTTTATTTCCGGGACGTGACCATGGAACGGGCCGCCCGGGAAGCGGACCGACTTCACGAGCAGAGGCTGCAATTGATCACGCGCGCCACCAACGACTTGATCTGGGATTTCGACGCCGCAAAATCGACCATCTGGTGGGGGGAGGGGTTCGAAGCCTTCTTCGGCCCCGTTCTGGAGGGGCGGGAGACAGGCGAGTCGTTTTGGGAGGAACGCGTGCACCCCGATGACCGCGAGCGGACTGTCTCGGGCATCAATACCGCATTCGTCGGTGATGGCGACTCCTGGACCGATGAGTACCGCTTGCGACGCGCGGATGGAATCTATGTCCATGTGCTTGATCGGGGCTACATCCTGCGCGATGACGACGGCAAGGCGATTCGCATGATCGGCGGCCTCACCGACCTGACGGATCGCATGCAAAAGGAAGAGGCCTTGCGCCGTCTCACGCAGGAGTTGGAGCGGGAGAGGGCCAAATTGCTGGTCGCCCAGTCCGTGGCGCATGTCGGCAGCTGGGAGACTGATCTGACGACGTATGAGGTGACCTGGTCCGAAGAGTGTTACCGCATTTTCGAAAAGGATCCCTCGATGTACACGCCGACGCATGAGGGGGTGCTGTCCCAGGTTCACCCGGAAGACAGGGACAAGGTCACCGAGACTTTTCTCAGCTCGGTGCGCCAAACAGCGCCACAGACCATCGTACACCGCATTATCACAGATAACGGTAACGTCAAGTATCTCGAGCAGAACTGGAAGATCGAACTCGATGAGAACGGGATGCCGATCCGTGCAACCGGCACCGGCCAGGACATCACGTTGCGCGTGAGCCTTGAAGAGCAGTTCCGACAGTCGCAAAAAATGGAGGCCGTGGGTCGTCTTGCCGGTGGCATCGCGCATGATTTCAACAACATGCTTACGGTCATCCTGGTACGCTCCGAGCGGGCCATGGCCGCACTCAAGGCATCCGACCCCTTACGCGCGGGCATTCAGGAGATTTACGATGCCGCCGAGCGTTCGGCGGCATTGACGCGTCAGTTGCTCACTTACGCCCGGCGCCAGGAAGTGCAGGCCCGCGTTCTAGATCTCAATGAGACGGTGGAAAACGCATTGAAGATGCTGCGACGGTTGGTGGGAGAAGACGTCCGGCTGGAGTGGTCCCCGGGCGCAGGCCTGTGGCCGGTCAAAATCGACCCTGCGCAGGTCGACCAAATCCTCACAAACCTCTGCGTCAATGCGCGCGACGCCATCCGCGATGTCGGTACGGTGACCATCGAAACGCACAATGTAACCTTCGATGCGGAATATTGCCGCAGGCACAGTGATTACCAACCAGGTGACTATGTCATGCTTGCCGTCACCGATGACGGGGCGGGAATGAGCGAAGAGATACGCTCCCGGATCTTCGACCCCTTCTTCACAACCAAAGAACCCGGTCGGGGGACGGGGCTGGGCCTGCCCACGGTGTACGGCATCGTACAGCAGAATCGGGGTTTCATCCACGTCTACAGCGAACCGGGGAAAGGAACGACGTTCAAGATCTACCTCGTTCGCGAAGCCCAGGTTGTGACGGAGTCTTTCGGTGCGGCACAGGGTGGCATTCCCCGCGGCAACGGTGAAGTCGTGCTGGTGGTGGAGGACGAGGCCATGATTCTTGAGGTTGCCGTCGAAATTCTGGAGGGATTGGGGTACCACGTGCTGTCAGCCGACTCCCCCGATACTGCGCTTGCAATTGCAGCAAAGGCAGGAACCGTCATCGATGTCATGATGACGGACGTGGTCATGCCGGGCATGAACGGCAGGGATTTGGTGGACCGCATCCGGAAATCACGACCGCACCTGCGGGTATTGTTCATGTCGGGCTATACCGCACAGGTCATGGAGCATCGCGGGATGGTCGAGGGGCGCGAAGACTTCATCCAGAAGCCGTTCTCCATCTCGGATCTCGCGATCAAGATACGGGCAACCCTCGACAGCCGGGACGGCTGAAGCGACGAGCACCGGGCTAGCAAGCGGCAGCGATTTCCGGGTCCGGTGTTTCACTGCCGCTTGGGTCCGCCACCGCAAGCCCGGCATCGCGCAACAGCCGGTTCAGGATGGGACCCGCCTCGAACTGCGCTGCCCGTTCCACCGCCGCCCTGCGAAACGTGGCGGCCAGCCTCGGGTTCTTGAGGTATGCGGCCGCCAGGTCTCCCATCTCGGTGGCGGAGCGGGCACGGTATCCGCACACCTTGTCGAGAATGAGGTCGCGGGGCCCCTTCGTATCGTATGCAACAGCGGGCAACCCGCAGGCCATCGCTTCCAGCAGCACGCACGAGAACGTGTCGAACCACGATGGCAGCAGCAGCAGGTCGCTGGCGGCAAAGGCGTCGGCCAGACGCTCGGGAGGAAGCCACCCCAGAAAGCGCGCATCCGGGAAGATCTCGCGCAGTTCGGCCTCCATCGGTCCGGTTCCGGCGAATGCGAGCACGGCGTCCGGAATCTGGGCGCGTACCCGTTCCATCACTTCTGCGAGGTCGCGCAACCCCTTTTCGGCGCTCAGGCGTCCGGCGAATACCAACACCTTGGAATCGTCGGTAAGATCGGGGAAGACCGCGGCCCGGTCGGGCGACCGCGGCATGAACTGCGAGCGCGTCCAATGCGCCGTGAGGTGAAGCTTCCCGGGGTCGATTCCGAAATCGGGGGACGCGAAAGCGTCGCGCTGCTCGCGATTGAGCAGGTAGAGGCCGTCGAAGGCGCCGTAGAACGCCCGCAGGATGCGGCGCAGGCGGTCTTCCTGATGAAGATCCAGATCCATGTTGCGGCGCGCGAAGTCCATCCAGTCGGTATGGATGTAGAACTGCGCAGGCACCTTGAAGGCATGCTTGAGATAGAGCGCGACAAGCCCCATGGGGGCCTCGGTGGAGCAAATGATGCGGTCGTAGCCGCCGTCCCGGAAGATCCTCTGCACCTGCAGCAAATCGGGCATGCGGAACGGTTGTTCGGGGTAAAAAGGAAAGCGAAGCTCCGTGAGGGCGGGAACCCCGATCAAGTTGGGACCCTGCGCCTCCGTCGGAACGTTGCACGCGAGAAAATCGATCGGGAGGTTGCGGCGGCGCACCTCGTGGAGCGTGGCCTGCAACGCATGCGAGACACCGTTCTTGTCGAAGAGCGTGTCGGTGAGCCAAAGGATGCGCCCCGCCGGGCGCGGCCGCCCGACACGTTCGGCGAATGCGTCCACGAAGGAGCGGCGGTCGTTGAGGACCGCGTGCGCGGCGAACGCCGCACCTCCCAGGACGGTGGATGCAAGCAAGGGGAATGGCAAGCCGTCGGTCAGGTTGCCGAGTGTCTTCGGCGCGGCGGCCGCCGGCTTGCGCGAGGAAGCATTCCCCGTCCATGCACGGAAATGCATGGGCAACTCGAATTGCTCCAGCGCCTTCGCGAAGGGCGTCGCCGGGGCGCCTTCATCTCCAGCTTCGCGCGCGAGGAAGGGACGCAGTTTTTTCTCCAGCCGCCCGGTGAGAATCCCCTGCAACCTGTTGAACATCCGTGGAAGAACCTCGCGCATGGCGGCGACATTTGCCTCGGGCGACGCGCGGCGCGCGCGCGCCAAGGCATCGATGTCCGCGATCAGGGGACGGTAGTCGGCGGAGGTGACGTGCTTGAGCCACCAAGCCGGGCGTTTTCCCCGCAGTCCTTCGCTGAAGACTTCGAGAAATCGCGATGTACGCCCGTGCCGGCGCAGTTCCATCAGCCCGTTGCCGATCACGAAGGCGGCCAGCTTCTGGTTCGGTTCTCCCCGGTGCAGCAGCAGGCGGACCAGACCGGGATCTTCCATGCGCAGCGCGGCCTGCGAGAAATATTCGAGGAAGGCGGCCGTGAGTTTTTCCTCGGCGCAGGGCGCTCCGAACGGGGCCAGGGTCCCGTGTCGCAGGCCTTCCAACGCGACTTCGGAGGGTTTGCGTCCCGCCCGCTTCCAGCCGGGCGCCGCGACCAGGGTGCCCGTCGAGCCGGCGAAGATTCCGAAGTGGCAGTCCGATCCTCCTGTGACCCGCTTCCGGTAGGGCTCGCGGCAGAATTCCCCCGGCCTGATGCCCAGGCGTTTTCCTGCCTCCTCGAGCGACTCCGCATTCATCCCGTCGACCCACTCTACAGTGAGCAGGTTTTGCCATGCGTCGCGCTGGCCGTTCACTCCCTCGAAGCGTTCGAACAGCAAAGCGAAGCGATCCATCAGGGCCGGGTCGGGTTCCTTGCCCGGGGAATAGAAATGCAGGGGGTGGGCGAGAACGGTGGGAAGGTCGCGCTCTGTCGTGTAGGCCAGGAACTTGTAAAGATCCTTGCGCAGCGAATTCAGTCGCTCCTCATCGGCCGGAGTGATCCCGTACGTCAGGACGTGCACCCCGACTCCGACATCGGGGAGCGTGCAACTGAATTCCGCGGCAGGCAACACGTCCTCGCCCTTGTCGAGCAGTTCCCAACAGCTGCGGGCGTTGTTGTGGTTGGTCACCGTGATCGCGTCGGAGCCGTGGCGACGGAGCGTCCGGACGAGCTCGCGCGTGGGCAGCCAGGTTTCCGGCAGACGCAGCAGGCGGCCGAGGGTCTC
Source organism: Fibrobacteria bacterium (assembly GCA_050486505.1). Taxonomy (GTDB): domain Bacteria; phylum Fibrobacterota; class Fibrobacteria; order UBA11236; family UBA11236; genus UBA11236. The sequence continues at coordinate 10,845 of JBJHDK010000020.1, forward strand.
ATCGGGAACGTCGCTGTTGCGATCGTGGCAGTGCAGGTCGATGCGCAGCACGTCCTCATCGCTGCGGGGAAGCTTGCGCGCGGCCCAGGAAACGACGTTCTCGAGTTCCAGGTCGACGCGCGCGCCGAAGTGTTCAGGGGTGGGTCGGGGCATGGATGCTCCTTTGGGGTTCCGGGAACAGCGGTTCTCCGGAAGAATTTCTCTCGCCGAGCCTCAGCTGACCCGAGTTTACTGGAAGCCGGATGCGCAGGTGCGGGCCCCAGGCCTCTCCCGGAATTCCCAGGGAGCGCCCGAACCGGAGGGGCAGACACAGCACGAGCCCCCCCGTCTCCTGATGGGGCTTCCGGGAGACGTTCCAATCGACCCGAACGGCTTCGTCCGAAACTTCCACATGGAACGTCGCGGTTCCCTGCGACGTGGGGGCGCAGGTGACGCCGATCCTCGCGCCCGGCCGGAACCAGCGTTCCGGTGTTCCCGAAAGCAGCAGCAGGTTCCCGTCTTCTTCACGCACCAACAGTTCGCGGGTGAGGCTCAGGAACTCCGCCGCGGCCCATCCGTGGTCGCCGTCTCCCATGCAGCCTCCCAGGGTCCGGGGGTGCATGGCTTCGGGCCACGTGAGGGTGGGGCCCCCATGCCTGATCAGGGATTCGATGATTCCGAAGGCCATGGGATCCTGCCTGCGCAGCATCGCCCGTGCGAATTGTGCCGACAGGTAGGGGTTGAGTCCGGTATGAATGATTTTCTGCAGGAACAACCCGTCGCGCAGGTTGTTGTGCACAAGATGCTCCATCGTTCCCGCGACCCATTCCGCCCCCGGGCTCACCACATCGAGCGGCGAGAGTCCGACGAGGTTGCCCACGGCGGCGGAATCCATGCCGCGGTAGGGGGAGCAGGGCAGGCCCTCGCCGCCGGTGCGCCTGAACGCATCGTGCATCGAGGCCTCGAGGTCGGCGCGGTATTCATTGATGCTGCGTGCCAGGACATCCCCGTCGCGCGCGCGGTCAAGCAGGCGCGCGGCCCAGAGCATTTTCTCGAGGCCCGCAACGCTCCAAAGGTTGTCCCAATAGTAGTGGTCGTTGGGGCCGAAGTGCTCGGCGGAAAATCCTGCCGGCAGCAAGCCGGCATGTGGAAGCCCGGAGTCGCGGTCCTTGCGGCGCATGGCATCGATCCAGCGTGCGCCGCGCATGAGGGCGGGCCAGTGGCGATCGAGCAGGGCGGGATCGCCCCCGCGTTGGATGTGCCCGATAAAGGTCCACAGGGCTTGACCGTTGCTGTCCCATTCACCGTTCTGGCTGCGGAAGAATCCGCGCCTGTCTTGCCTGCGGAAGAATTCCGCCAGCTTGGGCGCGACGCGATCGCCGAATCCCGCGTGGTCGAAGCCCAGCGCGATGAAGGCCGTGTCGCGGAACCAATGGCCGTGATAGAGGAACGCCCCCGGCGAGAAGCGGTCGCCGTCGTCGAAGACGTGCAGTCGGCCCTTCACCGCCTTCCAGGCGCGCATGAGCGACGGGTCGGGGACATCGATCTGCATGCCATGCGTCTCCGCGGCCCGCAGGCGATCGAGTTCGGCTTCGCGGGCGGCTTCGAGTTCGCGTCGGGAAGGGAGCGCGAAGACGGCCTGGTTGCCGCGGTCCACCACGCCCAAGGAGGGGATCGCGCGGGAGTCCCCCGGGTGCAAGGTCAGGTCGTATTCGGCTGCCGCCGCGAGGACACCTGATTTTGCCTTGTACGTTCGGCCCTCCGAAGCAGCCTCTCCCCGATCGGCATGGGGCAGGGAGTCCCCCCGCTCGCGGTTTGAGATGACCACCCTGTCGGGGCGCTCGGGAAGACAGAGGCCGGCCCTGTCGTTGACGAAGAGACGCCCTTCCTGCCAGCGAAGCGATTCGACCGGGCTGAACATCAGGGGGTTGCAGGGGCGCAGGGCGACTCCGAAGACGAGCTTGAGCGGGCGTTCGGAGCGGTTGCGCAGGCGATGCGTGCAGAGCAGGGATTCCTGAGCGGCCCTGCCCGCGTCCCGCATGGCCACGCATTCGGAGGACCACTCGATGTCGGGGCGCGCATCATAAAGCGTGCGCACGGCGGGAAGGGTGCCTTCCAGAAGTTCCTGCCGTGTTCCGTTAAGGCGCGGCGGCAAAAAGTTCACGCCGTCGACGCGCAGGTAGGGAAAGAACGACCAGCCATAGGGACGCAGCGTCACCATGCCCGCAGGGTCGATCATGGCTTCGCGCTGGGATCCTTCGGCGCCCAGGGACATCCAGTTGCGCGCCGTCAGGTTGTGCATGATGACATTCGTTCCCGTGGGAATGAATGCGGCGGAGTCGGGGTCGATCTGGCGTTCCGCCCACCAGGGCCACACCCACGCGGGGTTGCCTTGGACGATCAGGGTGTTGTTGAGTCCCGCGAGGAGCACCGAAAGGCCCTGCTCCACGAGTTCTTCGGGGAAGGCGATTTCGGCCGGCCGTCCGGCGTGCTTCAGCGAACGGAACAGTGGGAGGAGGTGGCGCTTGCCCGTCCAGCGCAAATAACCCTCCATCAGGGCGTCGCCGGGAAAGTTGAAATTCAAGCGGTGTCAAAAGCCTTGTGCGGGTTCATGGATCGTAAATGTCCGATGTCACGCGTGGGTTGTGAAGGGGTGGAAGCCCCATGTAACGGGGATGAAACGCAGGTGCATTCAAACAGTCATGGCACGGTCTATCAACAGTTGTGAATACAATGGGAGTATAAAAAAACCTTACAACCCCTTTGAAATTATTGGAATTCGTGGGCTTTTGACATCGAAGCCCGGACCTGCAGGTCCCGAAGCGCTCGCCCCTTAAAAAAGACCGGATTGGCGGTTCCGGGATGTGGAAAGTTGGGGGGCCGGATGGATTCGACTCCCTGTTCAGGGTGGAAATCCCAAAAATCCTCCGGATTGGTGCACTTCCCCATGCCAGAAGCATCTAAAGGCTGCCCGGGCGGTGCCCGACAGAAAGTGTGCATAAAGATATGTATGATTTCGGTGCGGCGTCCTTCGAATGGGACGAAGACAAGAACAGGGAGAATCAGGACAAACATGGAATCTCGTTCGAGGAGGCGCAGCGTGCATTTGCGGATCCCCGACGCGTGGTTTCCGTGGATGAGACCCATAGTACCGCGGTCGAACGGAGGTACTTCTGTATCGGTGAGGTGGACGGGGGGATCATGACCGTCAGATTTACGTGGCGACACGACGCCATCCGGATTTATGGCGCCGGTTTTTGGCGCAAGCAAAGGAGAACATATGAAGAACAAAACGGGCAAATACAGTAACGTCGAGTATACCGAAGGCCCGATCGGAAAGTTCACGGTCATCAAGGACTTTCTGCCGCCTCCCGACCAGCTGGTGTTCAAGGAATCGAACACGCGGGTGACGATCAACCTCAAGGCGTCGAACGTGGCGTACTTCAAGCGCGAGGCGAAGAAGCACGGCACGCAGTATCAAAAGCTGATCCGCAACGTGCTCGATCACTACGTCACGAGCGCCGAACGCGGGAAGGAAGGCGCATGAGTCCCGGGGCTTCCGGAGACGGGCTTCTTGCCCGCGACCTGAGACACGTCTGGCATCCGTGCTCCCAGATGAAGGATTACGAAACCTTCCCCCCCGTCGAAGTGGTGGCCGCGGAGGGATCCCTCCTCAAACTCAAGGACGGGTCGACCGTGGTCGACGCCACCTCCAGCTGGTGGTGCAAGACCTTGGGACACGGGCACCCGCGCTTGCGCGCGGCGTTGATGCGCCAGGCGGAACGCTTCGAGCATGTCATCTCGGCCAACACCATGAACGAAACCTTGGTGGGGCTGTCCGAGCGGCTCGCGGCGCTGTGCCCCCCGCTCGACAAAGTGTTCTATGGGGGTGACGGCTCCACGGCCGTGGAGATCGCCCTCAAGATGGCCCTGCACGCGCAGCGCATCCGCGGCGAGACGCGGCGCGTCAAGTTCATCGCGCTCGAGAACGGGTATCACGGAGAGAGCGGGCTCGCCTTGGGCGTGAGCGACCTGGGGTTGTACCGCGAGCCGTACGCGGCGGTGCTTCCCGAGCCGGTGATCTTGCGCGGACTTCCCGATGTGTCGGGGCCGGAGGATCCGCTGTGGAACGACTGCGGCGAGATCTGGCCGTTCCTCGAACGCGAGCTGAACGATCACGCCGACACGGCCGCCGCCCTGATCATCGAGCCCGTGCTGCAGGGAGCCGGCGGCATGCGCGTGTACAGCCCCGACTTGCTGCGCCGCCTGCGCGCCTGGACGCGGAAGCATGGGGTGTACTTCGTGGCCGACGAGATCCTCACGGGATTCTGGCGCACGGGTGAGATGCTTGCGTTGCACCATGCCGGTGTCGCGCCCGACATGCTTTGCCTGTCCAAGGGGTTGACGGGGGGGTGGCTGCCCTTCGCGGCGACCTTGGTGCATCCCGATGTGCACGCGCTGTTCCACGCCGACTACGGGTGCGGGCGCGACTTTCTTCACTCCAACACATACTCCGGAAACGCCTTGGGCGCGGCCGTGGCGATGGAGGCCCTGTCGATCTACTCCGAGCCCGGCTTCGCGGCGCAGGTCGCGGAGTTCTCGAGCCGCCTGCGCGCCGCATGGGGGCAGGTTCTCGGCGCGACGGACGGAATCCTGGGCAATGCGCGCACCGTGGGCGGCATGGTCGCGGCCGACCTGCTTCTGCCGCCCGGGCTTCGGGAGCGTCGCGTGGGCTTCGCGGTGTTCCGCGAGGCGGTGGCGCGGGGGGCGTTGCTCCGGCCCTTGGGGAACACGCTCTACTGGCTGCCGCCGCTGAACACCCCCGAGGCGGACCTGGAGCGGTTGGCGGAGGTGACCGTGGAATCGATCCTCGCGGTGCGCGTGCGGCGATTCGAGTAGGCTCACTACGAGCAGATCACGGAGCACCGGATTGTTACGTTTCGATATCCGCAGGTTTCCGCTTCGTAAGCGGCCGCGATGCAAGGAAGGACACAGGCATGAAGTATCTGGTTTTTTGTGACGACACGGCGAGCCGCAGACAGATCGAAGACATCCTCAACACCGCGTCGCAACCGTACGAGGCGATCGACCTCGACGCCCTGTTGGCGAAGGACAAGCTCGACGGCTACGACGGCGTGATCACCGAGCACGAGACCTGGCAGCGCAATGCCTCGATCCTGCGCTACTTCGATCGCCTCGACGCCGTCAACCAAAAGCCCCTGCTGGTTTTCAGCAAGTTCAAAAAGCAGAACGGACTCAAACTCCGTCGCACCAAGTCCTTCACGGCGCACCACCCCCTGCCTGCCCACGCGCGCGACGTGCAGCCGCTACTCGCCCAAATGGCCTGATTCCCGGGGTGTCGTGTCACACCGCGAACCGGAGGCGCCGCGTGCAGAAACAGTGGTATGAGCGCTGGTTCGGGGAAGAGTACAAGGCCCTGTACCCGCACCGCGACGCGGCCCAGGCCGAAGCCCAAGCGCGCGCGCTTCTTGGGGCCGCCGGGCTTCCGCCGGGCTCGCGCATCCTCGACATCGGCTGCGGTGCGGGGCGCCACCTGGACGCCCTGCGACACGCAGGAACGTCCGCTGCCGGCATCGACCTGAGTCCCGTGCTCCTTCGCGACGCGCGGGCCGCCGGGCTCCCGGTCGCGCGAGCCGACATGCGCAGCCTTCCCTTTGCGGATGCGACCTTCGATCTCGTCGCGAGCTTCTTCACCTCCTTCGGTTACTTTGCCACCATGGACGAGGATGTGGCGACGCTGCGTGAATTCATCCGGGTGGCGCGGCCCGGCGGCCTCCTCTTTCTGGACCTTCCCGATCCCGGCCACGTGACGCGCACCCTCGTCCCCGCCGAAACCCTCGAAAAGAGCGGCCGCCACGTCGAGATCTCCCGTGCCATCGAGGGGGACTGCGTGATCAAGCGCATCCGCATCCGCACCGCCTCGGGCGAGGAACGGCACGAGGAACGCGTGCGCCTGTACCCTCCCGAAACACTGGATCCCGTGCTCGCGGAACTTGGTCTCGAAACCCTTCGCATCTTCGGCGACGAACGCGGCGGCGCCTTCGTTCCGGGAGTTTCGCCGCGCACGAGCCGCCTCCTGCGCCTCAAGGAGTTTCGCGCGTGAATTTGCGCCGCCTGGCTTCGCTGCCCGCGCGCGATGCCGCCTCGCGTCATCTCCTGTCGCATTCCGGCGGTTCGCCGCTTTATCCCGGAGGCCACCTCGACTCCATGCAGGCGGTCGAACGCCGCGCGCGCAAGCTCGCTGACTGGGACGGCGACCGCGCCGCGCTGGCGGCCTGGCTGCGCGAGCAAAACAGCTTCGTCCCGCTGCATCCCTCGCAGGAGGAACATCTCACCGCGGCGACGCGGCCCGACGCCGTCTTCCTCATGACCGGACAGCAGCCCGGCCTCCTCGGCGGACCCGCATTGGTCTTCCACAAGGCGGCCACGGCGGCGATGCGCGCGCGCGCGCTGTCCGCGCATCTTGGAAGTCCGGTGATCCCCGTCTTCTGGGCGGCGGGTGACGACTCCGACCTTGCCGAGTCGAATGCGGCGGAGTTTCTCGAACCCGGCGTGTCCCCGGGAACCGTCTCCCTGGAGTTCCCCGATCCCGGGGATGCGATCCCCATGAGCCTGCGCACGCTCGACCCCGAGACCGCCCGCGTGTTGCGCGCGGTGTTGCCCGCAGGCTGGCCGGGGGAAGTCCGGATGCTCGCGCACGAGTGTTACGCTCCCGGGCGAAGCCTGACGCAGGCCTTCCTCCAGCTTGCGCAGCGGATGCTGGGTGGGATGGGGGTTCTCTTCGTGGATGGCTTCGACGGTGCCCGACGCCCGGCCGCGCAGGCGATGCTGCGCCGCATCGCGCGCGACGCGGCCGGCTTCAACACGGCCCTGGAACGGGGCACGCGCCGGTTGCGCGAGACCTTGAATCTTTCCCCCCAGGTGCCGGTGCGTCCGGGAACGGTCCCGGCATTCCTCCTTGAAAAGGAAGCGCGCTCTCGTCTCTTCGCCTCGGATTCGGGCCGGGTGTACACCGCAGGCTCCGAGGATCGCGATCTCGCGCCGGATCTCGACCGGCATGTGCTGCTCCACAGCGCGTTGAGCCGCCCCTTGGTGGTGGAGTCGCTGTTTCCCGTGTTGGGCCACGTCCTGGGTCCCGCGGAGTTGCGTTACTTCGCCCAGATCGCGGACGTCTTTCCCGCCTACGGTTGCTCGTTTCCGGTACTCGCGCCGCGCGCGCAGGCGACCGTGGTGCCGGCCACGGGACTGCGCAGGCTCGAAGCGATGGGCTTCACGGCACCGGACCTGCACGACCTGAGTCCTTCGCGGGTGCGCGCGCGCCTTACCGAGGACGCGTGGAACGGGCACGCCGCGGCGCACGATTTTCCCGGACAGGATTTCGCCCGCTTCAAGAAAGCGCTCGCCGGGTACCAAATGCGCCATTTTCCCGGGGCCGGATTCGATCCCGCGTTGCGCAGGTTCGACCGTGCCTTTGCACATTACCGGGAGCAGGCGCGCCGCCGCGTCTACGAGATTGCGGCCGCGGGGAGCTATGCGGAATTGCGTCCGCTGCTGCGGTGGCTCGGCAGCGGCGCGCAGGATCGTCACCTGAACCTGCTTTCGCTGCGCGCGGCGGTTGGTGCCGAAGGGTTGGCATTGCTGGCCGGCCAGCCGCCCGAGACGGGAGACACGGGTGCGGTGTATGTCGCGGACGAGCCGCAAGGAGGTGCATGATGGGAAAGCCGATGCAACCGAAGATGCGGGCACGCGCTGCCGTGACCCCCAAGGCGGCGGTGTCCGTCGATTTCATGATCGTGGCGGCGCACCCCGATGACGCGGAAATCTTCGCGGGGGGCACGGCGCTGGCGTTGCGCGCGCTTGGTCGCACGGGCGTTCTCGTCGACGTGACCGACGGCGGCGCAGGCACGCGCGGCAGCGCGGAAATCCGCGCGCGCGAGGCTGCGGCCGCCGCGAAGACGCTGGGATTGAAGCGCGTGTGTCTCGGGGAACCCGACGGCAGCGTCCGGAACACGCTGGAAGCGCAGTGGAAGCTGATCCGGGAGATCCGGCGCTTCCGTCCGCGCGTCGTCTTCACCCATCATTTTGCGGAGGAGCATCCTGATCACGGCGCCACGGCAGCCCTGGTCAAGGAGGCGGTCTTCCGCTCAGGGCTTCGAAAAATCGATTGCGAAGGCGAGCCGTTCCGTCCCGGAAGGGTCTTTCATGCCGTGCATTCGGCTCTTTCCGTGCCGCCGACGTTCTGCGTCGACATCTCCGCGCATTGGGAGGCGAAGATGCGCGTCCTGCAGTGCTACGAGAGCCAGTTCCACAACCCCGCAGCGTCCCGTTACAGGGGGAAGACCGATCTCGCGACCCCCGCATTTCTCGAATCCCTCGAAGTGAAGGCGCGCTTCTTCGGCCAGCGCATCCGTCGCCGCTACGCGGAAGCGTTCTGGTGCGAAGAGCTTGCGGAAGTTTTCGACCCGACCGCCCTGGGCGGTGAAAGGTTCCCCTGACGTGAACGGAAAACCCCTGAACATCGGCATTACCTGCCACCCGACCGTGGGAGGCAGCGGTATTCTGGCTTCGGAGCTGGGAAAGTTCCTGGCACGCAGCGGCCACCGCGTGCACTTCATCACCATGAGCGTGCCTTACAGGTTGCGCGACGAGTTCCATGAAAACCTTTTCTTCCACACGGTGGAAGTCGAGCCCTATCCGCTTTTCGAACATACGCCCTACAACATGGCGCTGGCCGCGAAGATGCGCGAGGTGGCCGAGGCCGAAAACCTCGATGTTTTGCACGTGCACTACGCGATTCCCCATGCGATCAGCGCCTACCTTGCCGCCGAGATGCTGGAGTCCTACGCGGGTCGTCGGTTGCCCGTCGTCACGACGCTGCACGGCACGGACATCACGCTCGTCGGGCAGGACAAGAGCTTCTTCGAGTTGACCCGCTTCGGGATCGAGCGCAGCACCGCGGTTACGGCGGTTTCGGATTACCTCAAGGAAAAGACCGAAGAGGTGTTCCAGCCCGAGAAGGAGATCCGCCGCATCCATAACTTCACCGATGCGACCTTGTTTCAAAGACATGCGGCGGGAAGCGATCATTGTCATCGCAAGGCCCTGGCGCCCGGCGGCGAGGTGCTGTTCATGCACATGTCGAACTTTCGTCCGGTGAAGCGGGTGGAGGATGTGGTGCGCGTGTTCGCACGGGTGGCCGCAGAGGTCGACTCCGTGTTGGTGATGGTGGGCGAGGGGCCGATGATCCGACCCGCAAAGGCCTTGGCCGAAGCGTTGGGAGTGGCCTCTCGTGTGCGCTTTCTCGGAAACCAGATGGATGTTCCCGCCCTCATGGGATGCGGTGACGTGTTCCTCTTTCCTTCCGAGGTGGAAAGCTTCGGTCTTGCCCCGCTCGAGGCGATGGCCTGCGAAATACCGGTGATCGCATCGGAGTCCGGGGGGATTCCCGAAGTGGTCGCGCATGATGAGACGGGGTTTCTTGCGCCGGTGGGAGACGTGGAGGCCATGGGAGCATACGCGGTGCGGCTTGCGCGCGATCCGGTGTTGCGTCGCAGCATGGGTGCGGCGGGCCGTCGTCGTGCGGTTGCGCGGTTTTCACCCGAGGCGGCGATCTCGCAGTATGAGGCGCTCTACCGCGAAGTTTCCGGGTAGGAAGGCGGGGCCCCGGAGCGGCGAGGGTCAGGCCGCCGGGCGCGGAGTCAGGGCATCCACCTGCTCGCGGATGTCGGCGGCGCGCACCTTGCGGTGGCTGGCGTGCCAGGCCACCTTGCCGCCCGTGAGCACGAGCACTTGCGGAGATTCGTGACGCACTCCGGTGACGGTTTCGAGGTGCTTTGAGACGGGCCGGGATCCCAGGACATCGACGATGTGAAGCTGCAATCCGCCGGTGGCGGCCCGGGCGAACTCGCTGATCTCGATGAACGCATCCGCCGAGAGATCGCAGATGGGGCTGTGCTTGTAAATCACCACGGGATCGTTGCGGGAGGCCTCGATCGCGCGATCGGCATCCGAGGTCGTGAGCAGGGAGCGCAAGGTCGCGGCCATGTCAGAGGGTTCCCTTCGTGGACGGCACGCCGGTGACCCGGCGGGAAGGGGACACGGCCATCGAGAGTGCGCGGGCGAAGGCCTTGAAAAGTCCCTCGACGCAGTGATGGGAGTTGGTTCCGCGCAGCAGGTCGAGATGCAGGTTCATGCGTGCATTCTCCGCCACGCTTTGGAAGAAGTGCTCGACGAGCTCGGTGTCGAGGTTGCCCACGCGCGAAGCGGGGATGGCGGCATTCCATTCGAACGACATGCGGCCCGAAAGGTCAAGGCAGCAACGGGCGAGGGCCTCGTCCATGGTCACGTAGTAGAACCCGTAGCGCTCGATGCCAGCCTTGTCGCCCAGGGCCTGTCGCAGGGCTTCGCCGAGGCAGATGGCAATGTCCTCGGCGCTGTGGTGCATGTCGATGTGGGTGTCACCCTTGCAGGTCACGCTGAGGCCGAACCCCCCGTGCTTGCGGAAGAGGTCGAGCATGTGGTCGAGGAACCCCGATCCCGTGTCCACCGGGCCATCGATCGGGTTGTCGAGATCAAGAATGAGCTCGACGAAGGTTTCCTTGGTCTGGCGTGAAAGCTTGGCGTGGCGCATGGGATTCCTGGGTCGGAGGGGCTAGTAGCCGAAGCGCTCGCCGTCCACGACGAAGCGGCGCCGGTTGGGGACGATCACGGTGTCGCGGAGCAGAACCCGAACGCTGCGGCTCTGGCGTGTGATGAAGGTGATGGCATCGGTGTGCGTGAACTCCATGGGGCGGGTGGAGCTCAGGTAATCGGAAACCTCACGCTGCCCGGCTGGAAGGACGCGCACCCACACACTGTCGCTGATGCCGAGCAGGCGGACGCGGGTTTCGCGCGGACCTTCGGCTTCGTCCTCCTCGTCGAGAATCGCCGCAGCCGAAGTGTCGGTGGTTTCCGTGTCGCCCTCGGGCGGCATGGGAGCGGGATCCTCGGGTTCCGGCAGGGGGTCCAGGTTCAGCAACGTGTCGGCGGGAGCGGTCGGAACGGCCGGCTCGAGTGCTTCGTCGCCGGTGCTGAACTTGCCCATGATGAGCAGGAGCACGAAAAGCAGCACGGCCAACAAGAGAATGAAGATTTGCTTGTGGGCCCGCGCGTGCGTCGGCGAGTCGTCCTTGTACGGGGAAATCGTCGGGGCGGCGGGTTTGTTTCCACTCTCTTCGGCGTATGCCTGAAGCAGGTCCTTCTGGTCGAGGTGCAGGTAACGCGACAGCGAGACGAGCATGGCCCGCACATAGGGGGCACCGGCAAGCACGCCGTAGTTTCCGGATTCCAAGGCCTCAAGGGTGGAGGGGGCGATGCGCAGGTCGGCACAGAGCCTGTCGGCGGAGATCCCGGCGCGCTCGCGGGCGCTCCGGAGGGTCCGGCCCACGATGGACTTTCCTGCGGCGGGTACGCCTGATTGCGGGTTTTCGGACGTGTTCTTTTCGTTTTCTTCCATGGATCTGCCTTGCGGGGTTCAGGTGCGTGGAAGCCGGCTTCCGGACTCCTCCCGCAGGGCGCGCCACCGGCGCAGCGGAGGAGCCCGGAAGGGGGCTCTCCGGGAAATGTACTCGTTCAGCCCTGTCGGGCGAACCCCAAGAGGCCGAGGGTTTTCTGCACCGGAAGCCCCATCACGTTGAAAAAGCAGCCTTCGATCCTATCGACGAGAAATGCGCCTCGTCCCTGGATGGCATAGGCACCGGCTTTGTCCATCGGTTCCCCGCCCTGCACGTAGGCTTCCAGCACGGGAGTGTCCCAGAATGCGAAGGTCACCGTACTGCTTCCCGTCGTCGAATCCAGGAGTTTTCCGCCGCGCGCCAAGGCAACTCCGGTGTGGACACGGTGGGTTTTCCCGACGAGGCGGCGAAGCATGGCGACGGCCTCCTTCGCATCGGCGGGCTTCCCGAGGATGTCTCCGTCGATTTCGACGAGCGTGTCGGCGCCGAGCACCAGCGCCTCGGGGTGGGCCGCGCTGACGTCGAGCGCCTTCATGCGGGCGAGCGCCTCGGGGATTTCGGGTGCAGGGGTTCCTGACGGCGCGACTTCCTCCCGGTCGGATGGAATCGCGGAAAACCCGAAGCCGAGCATTTCCAGGATTTGCACGCGCCGCGGCGACCGGCTGGCGAGAATCAGGGGGTGGGAGAGGGGGAACACGGGGGGAAATTAAGAATTAAGAATTGGGAATTAAGAATTACGAATTACGAATGAAAGGCAGGGGGAGTGCTCCGACAATGATTCACGCTGCTCATGCGGGGCCGTCGATGCGGCAGAGGCATGGAGGTCAGGACAGGGTTTCCGCAGGGCCGGTGCTGTGTGAAGGTTCCAAGTGTTATTCAGGCAAGGATCACCGGGTTCCGTGTTCAGAACACCCCCCATTCATTCTTAATTCTTAATTCTTCTCTCCCCTAACCCCGCATCTCCCCGGTCGCCGTCCCCCGATTCCCCTGCGTTCAACTCGTCACTCATAACTCATAACTCCCTAAATCGCCCGCGTGTCGCGAGCCTCGAGCTTGATGTCGGGGAGGTCGATGATGCGGATCATGAAGTACCAGCCCTGCGCCACGCCGACGGGGGTCCAGCTGAAATTCATCTGCCAGCAGTGGATGGTGCGCTCGAAACCGAAGTTGTGGCGGGAGAACTCGCCTTCGGTGAAGTTGAATTCCGTGTTGTAGGTCATGTGCCAGTTCGACGTGGGGCTGAGCCGGAAGCCGCCATTGGCCTGGTGGGTGCGGGTGACGTTGAAGATCTCCGAGGTGCCCAGGAATTTTTCAGCGGGGTTCCCTCCGCCGGTCGTGCCGACGCGGTTGGCGCGGAAGTCGAAACTGTAGTTGAGCGAGACCGACCAGGGCGACTGCTCGAACTCGGTGGTGGGGGCTCCCTGGGTGTCGCGCATGCGCAACCCCGTGTTCAGGCCGCCGCCGATCTCGAAGCCGCGCCGCCAGCCGAACCCCCAGCTTTGCAAGATGGGGGCTGTTTCCCGGTTGGCGGGCGAGGTCGGGTCGAGCGTACGGTATCCCTCGGGGTCGGCGAACTCGTCATAGACCCTGTGGCTGGCGTTGATGTTCAGGGCGACGTTGCGCGTGAGGTAGAGATTGACGTTGCTGCTGAGGTCGGACCACGGTCGCACGTCGCGGGCGAAGTTGTAGTTGATGCCGCTGTTGGTGGTCATCAGCTTGTACGACTGCGCCTTGGCCGCGGCGCTGTCGCCCGCACCGGCGGGGGCGACCTTGAGGTCGACGTCGTTGCCGAGCTGGAATCCCACCTCGCGGCGTTCGGCCTGGTAGGCCGTGCCTCCGATGCGGGGGTTGGGTGCGAAGCGGGTGTTGGAATCGAGTTCCGGGGCATAGGTCAGGCTGATGGCGGGCGTAATGGTGTGGCGCGCTGCGGTGACGCGACCGAGGAAGGGATGATCCTCCATTTGCGCGATGCCGTAGATGCGCGTGTCGGCGCGCAGGCTGGCGTTCCAGGCGAAGAAGTATTGGCCGAGCTGTCCTTCGGCGGGATTGAAGTCGTTGACGTAGGGGTTGAGGCTGTCGCCGCGCGCGCCCGCCGACCAGAGCTGCGAGGCGTTGAGTGAGGGGGTCAAGTTGAAATAGTTGAAGGCCGTGTATTTGCCCGAGAGGGTGGCCTGGTCGGTGAAGCCCGCATACTGTGCCGTGTCGCCCGCGCGCCCGGCGAACTCGGCACGGCGCACCTCGTGGATGTTGAAGCGGTTGCTGTAATTCCACGTCCAGCTGTGGTACCAGGCATCGTCGCGCCCGGCCGCGCGCGCCTCCTCCGAGACGGGGATGAGGGGCCCCGAGGCGCTGAAGGTGGCATTGGGCAGGCTGCGGTTGAGGTTGTCCTGCGTGAGGTTGTGCTCCTGCGAGGCCTCGATGTTGAGCACGGCATTGGCGCGGTCGAACTGGCGCCGGTAGCCGAGGTTGGCGTTGGCGGTCTGTTGCAGCCGGTCTTCTTCGGTGTAGGAGTTGCGCTGCACGATTTCCGGATCGGACTGGATACGACCGCTTCCCTTGAGGGTCTGCCTTCCGTCGGGCGTGATGTTGAGGTCGTTGCGGAAATCGACGTAACCGCCCGCGCGCTCGGGCTGGAACTCGGGAACGTACAGTCGCCCGCCCACCATGCCGTTCCACACATAGCGCTTGTTCCACTGGTAGGTGCCGTTGAAATGAGTCTGGTCGAAGGTTCCGTTCTCCCCCTCGACGATGTCCGCGGAAAGTTGCAGGTCCTGATAGTCGCTGATGGCCCAGTAGTAGCCGAGGTTCTGCAGGAAATATCCCTGTGTCTGGTCGCCGCCGAAGCGCGGCGTGAGCATGCCCGAGCGGCGCCCCGTGCCCAGCGGCATCACCATCATGGGCAGCACCGCGACGGGCACGTCGGCGATGTTCATCACGATGGGGCCCGACAGCACCTGCCGTTGCGGTTGCACGATCATGCGGCGGGCATAGAAGTGGTAGTGGGGGCCGGGGTGCTCGTCGCAGGTGGAGAGGTCGGCGCGCGCGAGATACACGCTCCCGTCGGGTTGGCGACGCACCTCGTTGCCGTTGAAGAAGTGCCCGTCCTGCACCGAGGATCCGTAGTACACGGTTCCCACGCGGTTGCGCAGGTTGTAGCGCATCTGGTAGCCGAGGATGGCGGGGTTGAGCGGGTCCTCGATCAGGGGCGCGCCGAAGGCCTCCACGATGTCGAGGTCGGCATAGTAGACGATGGAGTCGGCCTTGAGCGTGGATCCTTGGTACTTGAGCAACGCGCCTTCGGCCAGCACGAAGCGGTCGTTGCGGAAACGGATTCGCGAGGCCTCATATTCCACGGTGTCGCCCGCAGCCTGCACAGAGGATGTTCCGGATGCCGCTGCGGTATCGACGATGGCCGTGTCCGCCGGAGCCGTCGGCGAAGGGAGAGGGGTGACCACCTGCGCGGCGATCGGGAGGGCGGCCAATGCGGCCAGGGCAAGGGGGCGGAACATCGCAGGGGGGAAGGTAGCAAGGCGGGGTTTCGCTTGACATTTGCGGAGGGGGATAAGTTAAGCGAAGCGGCAGGAGTCAATCGCCGAGGCACGGGCCCGCATGATGCAATGGGTTGTGGATCGCAACAACTTGGAACCACCGGATCGGGAACCTCATTCAAGGACCTCTCCTGGACCGGAAGCCGGCTGGTCGTGGTGGGCGATGGCGGCGCCATCCTTGCAATGCCGTGAGTTCCTTGTCGCGATCGAAATCCTGATGATTCGAGGAATTTGTCGCATTTTAAAAAACACGAATTTTTTCGCTTGGCATTTGCGGGGGGGGGGTAGATTAAAGGTGGCCCTCTGTTTGGGGAAAGCGATGGGTGACGCATGATTAAATGGGTGAGTTCTATTTCGCTAATCTGCGGAAGCACCCTACTTCTTTCAGGTTGTTTCACGGATAGCGTTCCTAAAGCCGAATCTGGCGCAAGCTCCCTTCCAATCCCCCATTACAACAAGCTCGGCGGGGAATGGACGCAGCGTGAATCCGGCAGCACGGCGCATTTGTCGACAGTGATCTGGACGGGGAGTCGACTCGTCGTCCTCGCGGGGGATACGGTATTGATTTCACCCGATGGCGCGGAATGGGTACGACATGCGGTGAATTCGCAGGGCGGGCTCAAGTCATCGGCATGGTCGCAACCCTTGGGAATTTTGGTCGCCGTTGGCGAGAACGGGACGATCATGACCTCAACAAGCGGAGAGAACTGGTCCACGGTATCGTCAGGCACCACGCAAGGCTTGGGGGCAGTGAAATGGGTCGACACCCAATTTGTGGCGATTGGCGACGGGGGAACAATCTTGACGTCTCCGAATGGTACGGACTGGACCTCGCGCAATTCAGGGACATCGGAGGGTTTGAGAACTCTCGACTGGAATGACGGCGTGATTGTCGTGGCAGGAAATTCCGGAACCATCCTTACCTCGCAGGATGCCCAGATCTGGATGCTACGGGAGAGCGGTGTTTCTGAAGGCATTCAATGGCTGGTTTGGACCGGGGCGCAATTTTGGGGTGAAACCCTTTCTTCGCCGCCCGTTGAGTCGGGGGTCTCGTTACTGTCCCAGGATGGCCTGGACTGGACGCAGAATGTCGGCGGAAGCTTCTTTCACGCAGTACGCATTGGAAGGCAGATCGTTGGGTTCGGTCCGGTCACTGATGCCTTTTCCGAAAGCATTATGGATGTCTCGGGTGAGGGCTCAAGCTGGAGCAAGGGCATGGGGACGTCGCAGTTCGTGCGCGCCGTTGCCTGGACCGGCAGCCGGCTGGTCGTGGTGGGCGATGGCGGCACCATCCTTACAATGCCGTGAGTTCCTTGTCGCGATCGTCGACGCTTCACTCCGATTTATGATGTTAAGGGAGTGCGCAGGGTGAACCGTATCTACAGACATGCGGGCGGTACTTGGAATGCCGAGCCCATTTTCGTGGGCGACTTGCCCAAGGGTATTTACTTGGTGAGAGTCGTTTCCGGTTCCAATAAACTTCAGCGACGTCTCGTAAAGTGGTAAATCAGAGGGCTTCTTGGAGGGTGAATATGCGTGCGAGAACAGTATCGCTTGGATTTTTTGTTTGCGCGTTTTTCTTCGCAGGTTGTCTTCTCGAAAGAGGAGAAAACAAGGGACCCGGTACCATCCCGGATCCGACCGACTCGATCTCAAGGATTCCCCATTACAAGGATCTGGGTGGCAATCGGCCCTTCGGCAGCGAATGGACCGTTCCTTCATCAGGCACGACAAGCGCATTGAATGCTGCTGTCTGGTCGGGAAGTTTCCTTGTCGTTGCGGGCGCGGGAGGAACCATCGTGACCTCGGACGATGGCACCGAATGGACGGTTCGTTCTTCTGGTACTTCCCTGAACCTGAACTCCTTGGCCTGGAGGAATGCGCCTATGCCTTCGGCGTCAGGAATGTTGGTTGCCGTGGGGGACAGCGGTGTCATCTTGCACTCCCCGGACGGCATTGTCTGGACGGAGGCAACCTCGGGCACCTCGGCTGATTTATACAGTGTGCGCAGATTGGGCGGCCAGTTCGTGACGGTGGGTGCCAATGGCGTGATTCTGACCTCATCGGACGGCGTGGCGTGGACGGTGCGTCCGTCAGGCGTGAGCGCGGACCTGCGCTCTGTGGGGCAAGGTGCCGGGCTCATCGTGGCCGTCGGGGATGGAGGCGCAATCGTGACCTCGGCGAACGGTGGGGGCACGTGGATGGCGCAACCCTCGGCCACAACGGAAGCGCTGACGTCGGTTGCGTGGTTGAAGGACAGGTTCGTGGCCACGCGTGGCGACTTTGCTGCCATGGAGTCACCGGATGGCGCGAATTGGGAGCTTGCCGAGAATTACTTGCGGGACCATTTCTGGCTGAAGAGCTTCGGTGATCAATTGGTGGGAGAGTGGTTCACTGTGGTGCCTGGATCCTCCGGGGATGAGTTGATGCGCTCCTTTGCCCCTGCAGACGTGAGTGTGCCCGCCTTTGCTTCCTATGAGCAACGGTACTTTTCCGTAATATCTTCTGAAACTATCGAATGGATCCTGTATGTCACGGACATATTCATTGGATCCGGGCCTGTACTCATGGACGCGGTCTGGACGGGAGAGCAATTGGTGCTTGTACGCGGAGGAGGAACCATCCTCACGCTGCCGTAAGGCCAGGCCACCACGCCCTAATCCCACCGCAATCCCGCGGTGACGCCCCCGGCTTGCGGCCACTTGTCCAGCTGGATCCGCTTCTGCGCCGCCGCGGCCATCATCACCCCGTTGTCACCGCAGAATCTCCGCTCCGGCAGCACGAGACGCCAGCCTTCGCGCGCGGCGAGCTCGGTCATCTTCTCGCGCAGGAATGAATTCGCCGCCACGCCGCCCACCACGGTAAGGCGGGTTTCGTCAAGCTCGCGCATCGCCCACAGCGTCTTCTTCACCAGCACATCGGTGATCGCCGTCTCGAGGCTTGCGCAGAAATCCGCGCGCTCGCGCAGCAAGGCTTCGGCATCGCGCTTCTGCGCTTCGCGCGCGACGGCGGTCTTGAGGCCGCTGAAGGAAAACTCCAGGTTGCCCCGTTCCATCAGCGCGCGCGGGAGGTCGAGCGCGTCGCGCCGCCCGCTTTCCGCGATCTTCGACACTTCCGCGCCGGCGGGGTAGCCGAGGCCAAGCAGTTTTCCCGATTTGTCGAAGGCCTCTCCGGCGGCGTCGTCGCGCGTGGCGCCGAGCACGCGAAACTCCAGGTTCGGCCCCACGTGCACAAGCTCGGTGTGCCCGCCCGAGACGAGCAAGGCGAGGAACGGCGGTTCAAAGGAAGGGTTCGAGAGATAGGCCGAAGCGAGGTGTCCCTCGAGATGGTTGAGCCCCATTACGGGTTTACCGAGCGCCTTGCCCAGCCCGCGCGCGAACGAAGACCCGACCAACAGGGGGCCGAGCAGGCCGGGGCCGCGCGTGTGCGCGATGACATCGATGTCCTCAAGCGCGATCCCGGCCTGCTCCACGGCGGCCTGCACCACGGGGTGGATTTTCTCCAGGTGCGCGCGGGCGGCGACTTCGGGGACGACTCCGCCGAATTTCGCGTGCGTGGCCGCCTGCGTGTACAGGGAGTCCCCCAGAACCCGGAAGTCCGCGTCGACGATGCCGCAGCCGGTTTCGTCGCAGGAGGTTTCGATGCCGAGGATGAGCATGGGAAGGGGGAGGGGGTAAGAGATGGGAGGTGAGGGCAAGGGGCAAGAGGTTGGGGACAAACAGGATGTGAAAGGTGCAAAACCCCGGCAGGGGGTTAAACGGGCGGGGCCCCCCATTCTTTGCATTTTTACCCGCAATGCGCCACCAGTGGAAATTCCTGATCCTCGAAGCCTTCCGCAATCTGCGGGCCGACCGTTTTCTCTCCGTGACCACGGTGGTTACGCTCGGAATTTGCGGCTTCGTGCTCTCCTTCGCCCTCACTGCGCTCGCGTTGTTGCATGCCATGGATGCGGAGTATTCGCGTCAGGCGGCTCCGTTGCGGGTGTTCATCCATCCCGACCATGAACGCACCGCGGACTTGCGCGATTTCGAAAACAAGCTCGCGGATCTCGGCGGGTTCGATTCGGTGGTATTCGTAAGCAAGGATGCGGCCCTGGAGGAATTCACCCGCGATTTCGGCGAGGAGATGGCCGGGTACCTCGAGGTGAACCCGCTGCCGCATTCATTCAAGGTGTACGTAACGGGGGCACCGTTGTCCGGGTCGCGGCTGCGCGAGGTGCGTGGTTACCTGCTCGACTTTCGTGAGGTCGAGGAAGTCTCGGGAAACTTCGCGCAACTGGAGTGGCTCGATCGCTGGAGGGGACCCCTGCAGGCCGGCGGGCTTTTCCTGTTGATCGTCGTGGCCCTGGCGCTTGCGCTCATCGTGCACAATGCCGTCAAGCTCAGCCTCTATGCGCGCCGCACGCTTGTGGAAAACATGAAATACTGCGGCGCGGGAACATTCTTCATCCACACGCCCTTCGCCCTCGAGGCGGTGCTGCTTGGTGTCGGTGGCGGTTTGCTCGGCGCGCTCGCGCTGTGGATTCAGGTGCGCGCGGGCTCCCTGCTCCTGCCCCCGCTGTCTGGCTGGGTCGATGTGACCGTGCTCGCCGCATGGCTGGTCGGCGGCATGGTTGCGGTGTCCCTCTTCGCCAGCGTGCGCACCGTGCGGGCGTTTCTGCGGGGGCGGTTGGTGTGAAAGAATTACGAATTAGGAATTACGAATTAGGAATTAAGCGCAGGAGTGAAGCGAAAAGTGGGTGTGCCGGGTACGAGCCATTGCACCTTCCTCCCTTTCTGCTGGGCTTCCTCTTCGTCTTCCTGTTCGCCACCATGGCTCCGGCGCCCATCTTCGCGCAGACGGCGACCGAGTACGACCGGCAGCTGGCGGAGCAGCGCAAGGAACTGGACGCGGTCCGCGCACGGCTGCAGCGCGAGCAACGCGAGCTCGAAGCGCTGAAACGTCGCAGCACGGCCACCCTCGGCGAGTTGAAAAAGCTCGAAGACAACATCGCGGCGACCAACCGCTACCTGCGCCAGCTCGAAGCGACGGAGCGGACCTTGGTCGCATCGGTGAATCGCACGCAAGGCGACCTGCGACAGATCGAGAACCGTCTCAAGACCCGTTCCGAAGTGTTGCAGAAGCGTGCCCGCATCCTGTACATGACCGGTCGTCCGGAGAACATCCTCTTCGTTCCGGGAAACGGCGAGGCGGGTTTCGTGGAGCGTGCGCACCTGGCACGCGCGCTGATGCGCCACGACCGCCGCCTGCTCGAGGATCACCGCCGCGACCGCGCGCTGCAGCGCGACAACCTCGAGCGCTTGAACACTCGCCGCGCCGAGCTCGAGGAATTCCAGCGGCGGCGGCAGCGCGAGATGGAGAGCTTCACCCGCGCGCGCAGCAGCCAGCAGCAGACCTTGCAGACCCTGCGCCGCGACGAGGCGACACGCGCCCGCGCGCTCAAGGAACTTGAGGAGAACGCGAAGCAGCTCGATGCCATGATCCGCGAGCTGGAGCGGCGCCGGCAGGAGCAGATCGCGCGCGGCTTGCGGCGCGACATCGAGACGGGCGTCGAGTACTGCGCGCCGGTGCAGGGGCAGGTGGTCTCGCGCTACGGCCTGCAGAACCACGCGACCCTGGGCACCTCGACGCGCAACCTCGGCATCGAGATCGAGGGGGCGGTGCGCGCTCCGGTGCGCGCCGCAGTGTCGGGCGAGGTGGCCATGGTGACCAACATCCCCGGCTACGGCAGGGGCATCATCCTCGACAACGGGTCAGGCTATTTCACGATCTACGGCAACCTCGCCGGCATTCGCGTGTCGCCGGGCGACCAGGTGTCCACGTGTCAGGAAATGGCGGTGGTCGCTGAAACCCCCGGCCGGGTGTACTTCGAGGTTCGGCAGGGGACGCGCACCCTCGACCCGCAGGTCTGGCTGCGGGGGGCCGGGCGGTAGTCCTCACCCCCTCCCCTCCCCCTCTCCATCGCGCAAGCGAAGATGGAGAGGGGGAGGGGGGAGGAAAGTGACCGTGGTCACATCAAATCGTCCGGCCTCATCCAGCAGGGAAAATCCTGAGTAGCTTTCCCCCTCCCATGCAGATTTCGTTTCCCCGCACGCTCGGCCAGGAGGCCTCCAAGGAACGCCTGCGCCAAGCGCTCGTGCGCGGCCGTTTCCCCCACGCGCTTTTGGTGCACGGCCAGTCCGGGCTGGGCCAGCACGCCCTGCTGCTCGATCTGGCCCAGATCCTCGTCTGCGAGCATCCGGAAACCCGCCCCTGCGGCGCCTGCGTCGGATGCCGGGGGTTCGTCGCCCAGTCCCTCGAAAACATCCTGTACCTGATGCCCCTTGTGAGCAAGGAAAAGCGCAGCGAAGCCGCTGACCGCGAAACACGTGAGGACGACGGCGGCGAGAGCCTGGAATCGGGGCAGATCGACGAGCTTTTCGAGAGACTCCAGGCGTTGTACGCGTCTCCATACGGATTTTCCTGTCCCGACAAGGCAGCGGTGACGGTGGGGCAAGCCAGGCATCTGATCTCCCGTTTGGGGTACGCCGAGGGCGGCGGCCGGCCGCGTCCCGTGATCGTCCCGTATTTCGAGGCCCTGAATCCGGCCGCCGCCAACGCCCTGCTCAAGACGCTCGAGGAGCCGCCCGCCAACGTGTATTTCCTCATCGCCAGCGATCGGCGCGACTCCCTGTTGCCGACCCTGTGGTCGCGCTGCATGCACCTCGGCCTGCCGCCGCTACCTCCGGAAGAATTTCGGCGGGCGGCGGAGTCCCTTGTCCGGGGAGCTGGCCTGGAGCCGATCCCCCGCCTGGAGCCCTTCGCCGAAGGGTCCCCCGGCATCTACCTGGGGTTGGTTGAAAACGGGGGAGAGGAGTTGCTTGAGGAAGCGCTGCGTTTCCTCTCCGCGACCTCCGATTGGCGGGTGTTTGCGGATTATGCGTCGGAACTCCCCGGTGGCGCAGAAGGTTTGGCCCGCACCGCGCGCCTGTTGCATTTCCTGTTGCGCATGGCGCGCGCGCACCAGGTGTTGCGGGCCCGCCATCCCGGCGCACCCTCGGGCGTGGCGGAAGGGTTTCGCTGGACGGCGGCCGCGCTCGCGGCGGAAGGTTGGGACGACTCCCTGACGGCCTGGCTCGGGCCCTTCGAGGACATCGCCGATCCCGCGGCGTTCGTCTCCTTTCTGGAATCGGCGCACCATGCGGTGCTGGGGTACGCCCGGCCGCAGATGGCCCTGTTGGGCGGCTTTCTCGACTATGAACGCCACGTTGCGCGTTCCGCCGCCGCGATGGCGACGCACGGGATGGCGGCGGCATGATCGTGCCCGCGAACCCTTCGGGGAACGAGGCTGCGGACATCCCCCGGATCGTGCCGCCGCCGCCGCCCGCCGACGAAGCCTTGCGCCGCGCCCTGGCGAAGGAGATCAACGGCCCGCTTTTTATCGCCGACTTGTTGTTGCTGCGCGGCATCCGCGACAAGGAAGCGGCGCGCGCCTTCTTCCTGCCGGAACCTCCGCCGGTTCACGATGGCGGAATGCTCGGCCTTGCCCGCGCGGTCGAACTGCTGCGCGCTGCGCGCGCGGCGGGCGAACGCGTGGCCGTGCACGGCGACTACGACGTGGACGGCGTGACCGGCGCGGCGCTGCTCTATCTCGGCCTGCGCGACCTCGGCTTCGACGCCGACTGGATCCTTCCCAACCGCTTCGACGGCGGCTACGGCCTCACGCGGCGCACCCTCGACCAACTCGCGGAGCGCGGCGCGCGCTGGGTGGTTTCGGTGGACACGGGCGTGTCGGCGGTGGAAGAGACGGAGTATGCGCGCTCGCTGGGGTTGCGTGTCATCATCACCGACCACCATCAGGCGCCTCCGGTGCTGCCCGATGCCGAAGCCATCATCAACCCCAACCAGCCCGGCTGCCCCTATCCCAACAAGGGGATCTCAGGCTGCGGGGTCGCCTACCGTTTGCTCGAGGCCCTGCACGCGGCGGATGGAAAGCCCGCGCCGGAACAGCACCTCGACCTGCTTGCCCTCGGAAGCCTCGCCGACAGCGTTCCCGTGCACGGGGAGAATCGCGGCCTCGTGCGCGCGGGCCTGCGCCGCATGGCCTCGTCCGCGAACGTGGGATTGCGCGTGCTGCTCGAGCGCACCGGCGTCGATCCGTCGACGCTGACGAGCAGCGAAATCCTGTTTCGCGTGACTCCGTTGCTCAATGCCACGGGTCGCATGGGGAGCCCGGAAACCAGTCTCAAGTTGTTTCTCTCCGCGGACGAGCGCGAGGCGCACCGCCACGTCGATCGCATGGAGACGCAGAATGCGCGCCGCCGCGAGCTCGACCAGGCCAACACCACTGCCGCCATCGGGATGGTGGAATCCGGCATGCGCGACGACGCCTGTCTGGTCGTGCATTCGGAGGATTGGCACGAAGGTGTGATCGGCATCGTGGCGGCGCGCCTCGTCGACCGCTACCGTCGCCCCTCCTTCGTACTCTCGGTCGACGAACACGGCATGGCCAAGGGGAGCGGTCGCACGGTGCGGGGCTTCAACCTGCACGAGGCGCTGGCCGCGCGCCCCGAGTTGTTCGAGAAGTGGGGCGGCCACGCCTTCGCCTGCGGCTTCTCCGTGCATCGCGACCGCATCCCCGAGTTGCGTTCCCACCTCATCGCCCGCGCGCGCGAAGCCTTCGCCGCCGGTCCGCCGGAACACGAAGTGAAGCCGGCGATCGCGGTGTCGCTCGAGGAAATCACCCCGGAAGGGCTGTTGTGGTTGCGTCGCTTCGAGCCCTTCGGGCCGCGCAACGAGGCCCCGTTGTTTTATGCGGAGGGGGTTTCCCTCGAGGGCACGCCGCGCACGGTGGGCGAAAAGCATCTGAAGTTCGCCGTGCGCGCGGGAGGGGTCGCGCTTGATGCCATCGGCTTCAACCTCGGGCATTTGCTCGACCGGCTCGAGGGGCGCTCCCGCATCGATCGCCTCGTCTTCTACCCGGAGTGGAATACCTTTCGCGGTCGCAGGAACATTCAGCTTCGGGTTGCGGCGGTGGAGTAAGTTGGAATTACGAATTACGAGTTAAGAATTACGAATGAGGGGGGGGACTGAATGGCGAAGTTCTGTGATTCATTTGTAATGCGTGAATGTGCATCGAACAGTCTCAATCCTTGCGTTCAATTCTTAATTCTTAATTCCTAATTCTTAATTCGTAATTCGACATTCCACTCGCCCTTCCATTCCGCCATGCTTCGGTTCATCCGTCACATCCCCTCCCGGTTGCGCACCGGAATCCTCTGGTACTGGGCGGCATTCACGGCATTCGGGCTTTGGCTTTCGAACCGTCCGCCTTTCACGCGCTTTCTCGACTTCTGGGAAACGATCCCCTGGCTTCTGTTCCTGTTTCTCCTCGCAGGGGTTCCCGCGCTTCGCAACCTGCTGGGTCAACTCGATGCGGGGCGACGCGCGCTTGTCCTTGTGTTTTTCGCGCTGCTGTTCGCAGGCCAGATCGCTTCCGACAGCAAACGCACCTGGCCCTTCGTGCAGTGGAAGATGTACACCAGCTTTCGGCCGGGCACGACCTACCTCGAATACGAGGTCCGCTTCGCTTCCGGAGAGCGGGATCATTACCCCTTTAATGCGGTGGGCCCGAAGTCGTCCCCCCGTGCTTTCATGGGTCGCTTTCATCGCGGCTTCGACCGTGTCACCGAAATCCCCGCCCCGGGGGTTCCCGACACGAATGTGGTGGCACTGATGGACGACATGCGCCACCTGATCAGGGTTTACAACGTGCGCCATCCCGATAACCCCATCGTCGGCATGGCGGTGTACCAT
>JBJHDK010000021.1:0-34653 GCA_050486505.1 Fibrobacteria bacterium
GTTCCTTCGTCTTCCGGGTGAGCGGCGCCGATCTCTATACCTTCCAGATTCCGGCGGTGACGGCGGCATCCACGGAGCAGGTGACCATGAGCATTTCCGACATGTGGGGGCGCACGGTGTGGTCGCGCACGGTGAAGCCCTCCGAAGACAACCTCACCGAGGTTTCGTGGAACGGCCGGACCACATCCGGCACCCAGGCCTCGGCGGGCATGTACGTGGTGCGCATTTCCGTCCAGAGCGACGGCAAGGTCACGAATCATGTGCGCAGGGGCGTCACGCTGAAGCCGAGGTAACCTCTCTCCCTCCCTCCAAGGCTTCGAAAGGCGGCAAAGGTCCCCGGTTCCCGGGGGCCTTTGTTTTTCTCTATTTCCAGACTCCCGACGGATGGATATGAGCCGCTTTCGTTCCCTCGCCAAGGATTCGCTGGCCTACGGGGTGTCCTCCCTGCTGAGCCGCTTCCTCAACTTCCTGCTGGTGCCGTTTTACACCCATGTGTTGACGCCCGGCGAGTTCGGCGTGGCCAACATCGTCTTCGCCCTCGTCGCCTTCCTCAACATCCTCTACCACATCGGCTTCGACTCCGCCTACCTCCGCCTCGCCCACGATGCGGGGGACGACAAGCGGCGCACTTTGTTCAGCACCGCGCTCTGGTCTCAGGCGGGGATCTCCCTGCTGCTCACCGGGCCGTTCCTCCTCGCGGCCCCCTGGCTGGGTGCGGCCTTCAACGTACCCCCCCAATACGGAACCTTGTTCCTGCTCGCGGCGCTCATCCTCATCCTCGATACGCTGGTGGTCGTGCCCATGACGCACCTGCGCTACCGGCGACAGGCCTTCCGCTTCGCGGGTATCCGCCTCGCCTCCGTCGCCGTCAACATCGCGGGCAACCTCGTGTTCGTCCTGTGGCTGCAGCGAGGGATCGAGGGCATCTTCCTCGCCAACGTCATCGCCAGCGCCATCACGCTCGTGCTGGTCTCGCCGGTGCTGTGGGCGAACCTGCGCGCGGCCTGGGATTCGACATGGCTCAAGTCGCTGATGGTGTTCGGCCTGCCTTTCGTGCCCGCGGGGCTCTACGGCATTGTCAACGAGATGGCGGGCCGCCTCTTCCTCAGCCGCCTCGACGCCTCCGACGTCGAGCGCCTCTATCCCGGCACCGGTTGGGACATGCTCCACCTCACCGGGCTTTTCTCCGCCGCGTGGAAGCTCGGCATCTTCGGGTTGCTGCTGGTGCAGATGTACCGCCTCGCCTGGCAGCCGTTCTTTTTGCGGCATTATCAGGATGCCGACGCGCCGCAGCTCTTCGGGCGTGTGTTACGCGTGCTCCTGCTCGGCGTGGGCGGCTGCAGCTTCGCGCTGATGCTCTTTCTCGACAAGCTCGTCGCCATCCCCGTGCTCGGCGTCCCAGTCATCGCGCCGGAGTACTGGGCCGGCCTCGCCATCGTGCCGGGAATCCTGCTCGCCTACGCGCTGCAGGCGTGGTTCGTGCACTTCACCCTCGGCGTGTACATCGCGAAGAAAACCGGACCGCTGGTGTGGATCAACGGCGCGGGCGCGGTGGTGACGGTGGTGATGAGCCTGTGGCTCGTGCCCCTGCTCGGCCTGTGGGGCGCGGTGTGGGCGGCCGTCGCATGCTATGCCGTCATGGCCGTGCTGATGACGCGCAAGAGCCAACAACTCTACGCCATCACGCTCGACTGGCCTCGCCTGCTTCCGCTGTTTCTCTGGCTCGCGCTGTGCTTCGCGGCCGGCTTCCACGTGCAGGCGAACCCCGACACGGGCTGGCTTGCGCGCGCGGGCCTTCTCCTCGCCGGCATGTTGCTGCCCTTCCTCATCGGTGCCGTGGGCGCGGACGAGCGTCGCGCGCTGACCGGGTTGTTGCGGCGGGGGAAGGGGACGGGGGGCACCCCGTGAAGGCGGCCCTCCTGTTCGGGGTTCCCCTGGCGTTGATCCTCCTCTTCGGCGCGTGGATGCTGCACATGGTTCGCACCGACGCGGCGAAGCGCATCGATCCGGCAGCGTCGATCGTCATGGAGGAGTTGGCCGCGATCGAGCCCGACCTCGCGCGCGGCCGCGAGCTTTACATCCGCCACGGCTGCGCGGCCTGCCATGGTGAGACCGGTCGCAGCCTCGATGCGCTCACCGACGTCAACCGGAATTTCCCCGAGGATGCGGCGTTGATCGCTTGGATCCGGAATCCGCAGGCATTCAGGCCGCGTTCACCCATGCCCGGCTTCGCCGACCGCATCCCCGCGCACGACTTTCCGCACCTGGTTGCGTATCTGCGCACGCTTGCGGGCAGCGGACCTTGACATTCTCCCGATGGAGTTTCCCGCGCACGTCTCCGCCCTGCTGCGCGATCTCTCGCGCCTGCCCTACGAGAACCTGAGCAAGATCGTGGCGGCGCGGCGGGGCGCGTCGCGCGAGTCGATGCTCGACTTCTCCGCGACCTGGCTCGAGGATCATCTGCGCACGGGCATGGGCGGAACCTGCTTCGCGCTCACGCATTGGCTCAAGCTGCGCATGGAGGCGCTGGGTTAC
This sequence comes from Fibrobacteria bacterium, assembly GCA_050486505.1. GTDB lineage: Bacteria > Fibrobacterota > Fibrobacteria > UBA11236 > UBA11236 > UBA11236. The sequence goes on from JBJHDK010000021.1 coordinate 2,536, forward strand.
TCCTCTGCATATCTCATGGCGGACAAGCCTGCCCCCGCGTGGCAACGACAGGGGAAAGGCGAGGGGCGGATCGAGCCCAACATCCACTGCGGACTGCTCTTTCTGCATGCGGGGCGCGAGTGGCTGCTCGACCCCGGCTATCTCATCTTCGACCCGCTGCAGTTGCCGCGCGGCGGCCTGTCCGTCGAAACCTTCCTGTCCCCCAATGCCGTGCGGCTCGAGGACGTTCCCGGCGAGGGCGTGTGGCGCTTGTGGACCGGGCCGCGCGGCAACCTGAAGCATCGTTTCGACTTCAGGAAGGAACCCGTCGATGACGCGGAATACCAACGCCACTGGGAAGCCTCGTACTCTTGGCCGATGATGGGGTATCCCGTGCTGAACCGCGTGGTCGGGGGAACGCAGTATTACTTGCAGAAGAACAGTCTTCTGATCCGTACCGCGGAAGGGGGAACGATGACCAAGCTCTCGCCCGAAGACGTCAAGCGCACTGCGATCGACCTGTTCGGGCTTCCGGAGGGATTGGTGGAGGAAGGGATGAGAGAATTGGGAATAAGAATTGAGAATTAAGAATTAAGAATTAAGAATTAAGAATTGAACGCAGAGACTGTGCTTGTGTGAAATGTCCATGCGCACTGTTCGTAATCACCGAACTCCGTTGTTCAAGTTTCCCCCCCTCCAATTCTTAATTCTTAATTCCAAATTCTTAATTCACTTAATCTCCACCAATCGAATCACGCCATCGCGTAATCCTGCGGCGAAGACGCGGCCGCGCGAGTCGTTGTCGAAGCTGCTGACATCTGGAACACGTCCGATGGTTTTGCGCGTCCAGCCGCCGTTCCCGTCCTCGCGGAGAACCCACACCGTCCCCAACCCGTAGTCGCCGAACACGTACCCCCCGTCGTAAGCGGAGTTCGGGTCCGCCGTGTAGAACACGCCGCCGGTGACGCTGATGGCTTCGTCGCGTTCGAGGTCCAATACGGGCATGGTCAGACCTTCGGCCGAACACCTCGATCGGGGGCGCGGTCTTCCCATGTTGTCCGGGTCGAAGCAGATGTTTCCCTCCCAAATGCGCCATCCCAGATTCGCCCCCTTGGGAACGAGGGTGATCTTTTCACGCAAGACCTGTCCGACGTCGCCGGCCCAGATCTCTCCCGTGTGCGGGTGAAAGGTCCACTTCCAGGGATTGCGCAGACCGAGCGCCCAGATCTCGGGCAGGTAGCCTTCCTCGCCGACGAAGGGATTGTCCGCCGGGATCGCGTACGGCTTTCCGTCGCTACGCCCGTCCACGTCGATGCGCAGGAATTTTCCGTGCAGGCTTCCAGGATCCTGCGCGAGGTTCCGCGGGTCGCCGCGGCTGCCGCCGTCTCCCATGCCGATGTGCAAGTACCCGTCGGGTCCGAAGGCGATGGTGCCCCCGTTGTGGTTGCGGTAGGGCTGGGGAATTTCCAGCAACACGCGCTGCGATCCATCGGCATCGCGCAACAAGGATGCATCGGCGGTGCGCTCGGCGATGACCGTGGCGGATTTCCCCGTGCGCATGTAATTCACGTAATACTTGCGGTTCTCCTCGAAGCGAGGATGAAAGGCGATGCCGAGCAGCCCGCGTTCGTCGCCGCCGAAGCGGCCGCCCGCGACATCGATGCGCGCGAACGTCGCGGTGTTCCAGCCACCGTCGCCGTCCGGGGTGACTGCGACCAGACGGCCGGGTTGTTCCACCACGAGATAGTGTTCGGGCCTTCCGGGGATTTCCGCGAGTTGCACGGGGCGCTGGAAGGCGATGCCGAAGTAGTCGCGGATGGTGATTTCTCCGTTCCCGTCTGCGCGGGCATCGCGGGCGAGGAGCGACAGGGCGAGGAGAACAAGGGCGGAACGCAGGATGGGGGAACGCATCCGGTTAAAATAGGCCGGGGGCTGGACGCAGGCAAACGCGAGGCAGGGGAATCCGCGCATTCCCGCGGAGGTGCCGCCGCTTGCGGGAAAAAAGAAAGGAACGCGCCATGGCTCGTTCCTTGGGATCGGACACTTCGGCGTTATTGGACGATGGTGATCAACTGCGGAGGGTTTGAGGACCCTTTTTCGCGGACCCACACGGCGCCGGAGACGTTGCCGCGCAGCGCGCGGCCGTCGAGCCCGCGAACCTCGAAGCGCTCCGGGGTGCGCAGGTAGTCGACGGGGGAGATCGGGCGGAAGGATGCTTCGCGCAGGGTTTTTCCGGGGTGTACGTTGACGGGCGTCGGAGCCAGAACCATGTCGGGGGACTCGAGGATGAAGACGCGTCCCTGGTTCGCGGAGATGCTGCCGCCGGCGGTGGAGCTGAGGCTCACGGCGAAGATGCGCCCCGGCGTGTCGCGCTCGATGGACACGACGTTGTTGACGGTACCGATCAAGGTGAGCGGGTCGGTGATCGCGGCGGAGTCGGCCGTGATCTCCGTTTCCGGGGCGCGGATCGCCCAGACGCGGTTCGAAATGTAGTCCCCCACGATGTAGGTGTTGTGGAATGCGGCAGTCGAGTCTCCCCGGAAGAAGGCCCCCCCGCTGATGGAGCGTCCCCAGGCATTGCCGGTGTTGTACTCGAACAGCGGCGGAATCATTCCGGAGCCCGTGCTGTTGTTGCAGGCGGTGTTGCCGCCATGACAGAAGGTTCCTTCCCAGATGCGCCATCCGAGGTTGCCCCCCCTGGGGACCCGTGTGACGACCTCACGGGCCGACTGCCCCACGTCGGCGGCCCAGAGCTGACCGGTGACGGGGTTGAACGTCCATCGCCAGGGATTGCGCAAACCCAGCGCCCAGATCTCGGGCAGGGTCCCCGCGCTGTCGATGAAGGGGTTGTCGGCGGGCACGGCATATTCCTTGCCGGGGTCCTGGGTGTTGACATCGATGCGCAGCATCTTTCCAAGCAGCGAGTTGCGGTTCTGCGCGCGGTTCTGCGTGTCGCCCGATCCGCCGCCGTCACCGGTGCCGATGTAGAGGTACCCGTCGGGCCCGAAACCGATCGTTCCACCGTTATGGTTGTTGTCGGGTTGGGTGATGACGAGGAGGTTGCGCTGGGGGTCGCCGGTGGCGGGGCGCATTCCGGTCGCGATCCGCTCCGCCAGCACCGTGGTCGATCCGGTCATGTAATAGACGTAGTAGCGGGGGTTGGTTTCGTATTCAGGGTGAAAGGCGAAGCCCAGCAGTCCCCGTTCCTCGTAATAGCCGGTGCCCGATCCGCCGGTGACGGTGATGGCGGCGGATTGCGCGCGCGTCCACGTCGTGCCATTCCATGCGACCGTCACGATCTGGCCCGGTTGTTCGAGCACGATGTAGGTGCTGTCCTGGCCGGGGTACTGGGCAAAGAACACCGGGCGGTTGAAGACCAGCGAGTCGGTGGCGGTCCTGAAGAAGTTGCGGAAGGTGACGGTGTTCGGGATGGTCGCCTCCGCCGCGACCCAGGAGGCCGCAAGCATCAGGACGGCTGCGCGGAGGGTCGACATGGCGAATCCTTACTGGACGATGGTGATGAGTTGCGGCGGGTTCGAAGATCCCTTTTCACGGACCCACACGGCACCGGAGACATTGCCGCGCAGGGCGCGGCCGTCGAGTCCGCGCACTTCGAAGCGTTCGGGATTGCGCAGAAAGTCTGCACGGGTGATCGGCTGCGCGGCTTCGCGCAACGCGCGTCCCGGTCGCACATTCACGGGTTCGGCGAGGATCATGTCGGGAGACTCGAGAACCCAGACGGTTCCATTGAGACTGCTGGCGAGAATCCGCCCTTTCGCGTCGCGGTCGAAGGAGACGACGTTGGTGATGGTTCCCAGGACCGTGGAGTCGGTCATCGCGGTTCCATTGCGGCGGTAGGCCCATACGCGGTTTGTCACGTAGTCGCCGAAGATGTAGGTCTCATGGAAGGCGGAGTTGGTGTCGCCGATGAAGAACTGTCCCCCGGTGATCGAGGCGCCCTGCGAGCGCTGGATGGAGATGGCGGGCATGGTCATGCCTGTCTGGCTGCACGGGCCGGCATAACAGAAGTTGCCTTCCCACATGCGCCAGCCGAGGTTCGCCCCCTTGGGGGCGATGGTGATTTCTTCGCGCATTTCCTGGCCCACATCGCCGACCCACAGGTCGTTTGTCAGCGGGTGGAAGCTCCACTTCCACGGGTTGCGCAGGCCGTAGGCCCAGATTTCAGGGAGGTAACCCGACTGGCCGACGAAGGGGTTGTCGGCAGGCACGGCGTACTCGCTGCCGGGATCCTGGGCGTTGACGTTGATGCGGAGAATGTTTCCGTGAATGTTGGTCGTGTTTTGCGCGCGGTTTCCGGGGTCTCCGCCGCTTCCTCCGTCTCCGAGACCGATGTAGAGATAGCCATCGGGTCCGAATTCGATGGTTCCGCCGTTATGGTTGCTGAAGGGCTGGGAAATGGTCATCAGGTTGCGTTGCGGGTCGTTCGTGCCCGGCCGCATGGTCACGGCGATGCGCTCGGCGATGATGCTGTTCGAGCCCGAGATGTAATACACGTAGTACCTGGGGTTCGTGTTGAACTCGGGGTGAAAGGCGAAGCCGAGCAACCCCTGCTCGTTGCCTCCGCTGGTACCGCCGGTGACGGTGATGGAGGCCGAGTCGGTTTTGACCCAGGAGCCTCCCTGCCAGCCGACCGTGACGATGCGACCGTTCTGCTGCAACACGAGGAAGAGGCTGTCCTGGCCGGGGTAGGGGATCGCCTTCATCGGGCGGGCGAAGGTGATCGCTCCCGCGGTTCCTTCGGTCGGACCGAAGAAGTTGCGGAAGGTGACGTTGGTGGGAATGGGCTGCGCCGCCGTGAAGCCGACGGCCAGGGCGAGGGTCGCGAGGAATGCTGGTTTGCCGTGCATGGTGTTTCCCTTGTCGAAAAACGTGATGGATGCCCAAATATAGGTCCGATGGGGAGAGTGTCCGTCATTCCTCGCCCTCTCCCCGGAAATCCGCTCCGGGGAGGAGGATCCCCGTTTTTGCGTCCTAACGCATGATGGTGATGAGCCGCGGCGGCTCGTTCGATCCTTTCTCGCGGATCCAGACCGTCCCGGTGGCGGGGCCGCGCAGCATTCTGCCGTCGAGACCGTGGACCGTGAAACGGGACGGATCCCGCAGGTAATCCGCGGCGGTGAAGGCCGCCCCCCCCCGCCCCTGGATCCCGCGGATTCCGATGGGAGGCTCTTCCGGGTCGGTGGTATCGACGGCCGCGGGCACGTAGGCCTTTTCGAAATACGGCGATTCGATGATCAGCACCTGCCCCGAGTTGTTGCCGCCCATGCTCACGGCGAACATGCGCCCCAGGGAGTCGCGGTCGAAGGAGACCACGTTGTTGATGTTGGGGAGCTGCGCCTGGTCCACCAGGCCCGAGTCGCTGAAGCGCGCCATCCACACGTAGTTGTAGATGTAGTCGCCGAAGAAGTAAACGTCGTGCAGGGCCGCGTTGGTGTCGCCCACGAAGAACGTCCCGCCCGTGACCGAGCGGACATCCTCGTTGTGCACGAGGCTCAACGCGGGCATCGTGATGGGGGTGGTGGCGCACAGCGCCTGAAAGGTCGCGTTGTTGCCGCGGTTGACCTGGTTGCCGCACTGGTCTCCTTCCCAGATGGGCCAGCCGAAGTAGCTTCCCTTGTTGACGCGCAGGATGTCGTCGCGGGTCACCCAGCCCACGTTACCCAGCCACATCTCGCCGGTGGTCGGATGAAAGTGCCATTTCCACGGGTTGCGAAGTCCCCAGGCCCACACCTCGGGGAGGAAGCCCGAGCTGTCCACGAAGGGGTTGTCGGCGGGGATGGCATATTCACGCCCGACCTCCATCGAGTCCACGTTGATGCGGATCACCTTGCCCAGCCAGCTGGCGCCGTTGAGGGACGGATTGTTGACCGAGTTCCCCAGCTCCTGATTACCGCCGTCGCCCGAGGTGTAGTACAGGTATCCGTCGTGCCCGAAGCCGATGCCGCCGCCCTTGTGGTCCCAGCCGGGTTGGCAGAAGTTGATCAGGATGCGTTCGGGATCGCTGGTGGCGGGGCGCATGGTGGCGCTGTCCGCGATGCGCTCGGCGATGATGGACCGCTCGTGCGTGGTGACGCCGCCCCCGGCCAGAGCCGAATCCTGCACGGTGATGTAGGAGACGTAGTACTTGCGGTTCTCGGTGTAGTTGGGGTGGAAGGCGAAGCCCAGCAGGCCGCGGCTTTCGTAGGTGCCGTTCGTGATGCCGCTGGAGGTCGCGCGCGGTTGGTGCACCGAGCATTTGTTGCCGCCGGTGCCGGTCACCACGGGCACCTGGATGGTGGCGGTTTGCGCCTTCGTCCAGGCGGTTCCGTTCCATGCGACCGTGGTGAGACGGCCGACCTGTTCCATCACCATGTACACGCTGTCTTGCCCGGGATACTGGGCAAAGAGCAGCGGACGGCTGAAGGTCATGTTGCCGAAGTAGTTGCGGTAGGTAACCGAGTCGCGCAGGGCCTGCAGCGGTGCGGGCCCATCGGTGGCCAAGGCGGGTGTCGCGGGCATGAGTGCCAGCGGGAGGAACAGCAGTGCGCGGGTAATGAAGTGTTTCACGGTGATCCTTTCGGGAGTCGTCGGTTTGTGAAATGCAGGAGGCGCGGTTCGCCTTTGGAAGTTTTCTCGCGCACCCATGCCGTTCCGGTCGGAGTTCCAGGCACGCGGCGGCCGTCGAGGCCGCGCACTTCGTAGCGGTCGGGGTTGAGCAAAACGTCGGCGGCCCGGATGGATGCATGGGGGACGGGCCGCGCCGGAGTTCCACGGACGTTGGCAGGAGGCGCAGGGATCATGTCGGGGGACTCCAAGATGAAAATCGCCCCGTTGTCGGAGGAGAAGTTGTAGGTGGTCGATCCCTGGTGGATGCTGACGGCGAACACGCGTCCCCGCGCGTCCTTGTCGAAGGAGACGACATTCGGGACCGACGCGATTTGCGCGTATTCGAAGAGCACGCCGTCGGCCTGGCGCATGGCCCAGACACGGTTGGTACCGAAATCGCCGAAGATGTAGTGTTCATGAAAGGCCGACGTCGGGCTGCCCATGAAAAACACGCCGCCGGTCACGGAGATGCCTTGGGAACGCGGCAGATCCAGGACGGGTTGCACGACCCCGTCCCAGCTGCAGGGACCCGAAAAGCAGTGGAACCCCTCCCACATCCTCCACCCCAGGTTCCCCCCCTTGGGAACCCTGGTGATTTTTTCGCGCGTGGATTGCCCGACATCTCCCAGCCAGATTTCTCCGGTATAGGGGTGGAAGTCCCACTTCCATGGGCTTCGGAGTCCTGTTGCCCAGATTTCGGGAAGATAGCCCGACTGGCCGACGAAGGGGTTGTCGGCGGGCACGGCATAGTTGCGTGTCGTGTCCTGGGGAAAGGCATCAGGGCCGTCCACGTCGATTCGGATCAGCTTGCCATGCAGCACGCCCGGGTTTTGCGCGAGATTGTCCGGGTCCCCCGCACCGCCGCCATCGCCGATGGCGGTGTAGAGGTAGCCGTCTGGGCCGAAGCGCAGGGTTCCGCCGCTGTGGTAGATGCGGGGTTTGGGCAAGGCCAGGACCACGCGCTGGGGGTTGTCTGAACCTTGCAGGAGCGTGGAATCGGCCGTGCGCTCCGCCAGCACGATGGTCCCGGGGTAAACGGTCCCCCCGGGGTAGGCCGGATCCTCGTAGTAGATGTAGTACTTGCGGTTGTTCGCGTATTCCGGATGAAAGGCGAAGCCCAGCATACCCCCGTCGTCGGTGAGGCCGCCAGGCGTCCCTTCGCCCGGCCCCCGGGGACTGACCGTTCCGGTGATTCCCCGCACGTACGCGCTGTCGAAGCGGGACTTCACCCATTCACCGTTTTCACGGTGCACGCGCGTGATCCCGCCGGATTGCCGGAGTACGAGGTAGGTGCTGTCGAAACCGGGGAAGGGTTTGAACAGCACGGGTCGCTCGAAGGTAAAGCCCTCGCCGAAGTAGTTGCGCACGGTCACGTTGTCGGGAATGGCGGCCTGAACCGTGACCGCGCCCGCCAGCAGAACCGGGACGGCCTTGAGCAAGGTCGTTGCCGCGGCGCTTGTTCCGGTCTTGCCACTCATCGGATCACCGTGACCAATTGCGGGACGGCATCGCTTCCGCGCAGCCGTACCCACACCGTTCCGGTCGGGACACCGTGAACGCGGCGGCCGTCGAGCCCGCGGATTTCGTAGCGCGAGGGGTCGCGGCGCACGTCTGAAGCCAGGATGCCAGAACCGTGCGCCCTGCGCGGTTGCACTCCGCGGGCGAGACGCACAGGGGGGGATGAAGGGGGAGCGGGAAGCATGTAGGGCGACTCCAGAATTTGCACCGTCCCTGTGTTGTTCCACCCAGAAGATGAGCGGATGCCCACAGCGAGCAGGCGGCCAAGGTAATCCTTATGGAAGGACACTACCGCGAATACGGTTGCGATCTGTGATCGCTCGAACACCGAATCGCCTTCGACGCGCATGGCCCAGACCCGGTTGGTTCCGTAGTCTCCGAAGATGTAAAGACCGTCGAAAGGACTTCCCGGCTCACCTTCGAAGAACGTGCCGCCGCTGACCGAGACCGATTCGCTGCGGGGAAGATCGAGCACAGGGCGTGTCATGCCATCCCAACTGCAGGGGCCGGAGAAACAGTGGAAGCCTTCCCACATTTTCCATCCCAGGTTGCCCCCCTCCGGGACTCGCGTCACTTTCTCGCGCGTGGATTGTCCGACGTCGCCCAACCAGATGTCCCGGGTATTCGGTTCGAAGTCCCAGCGCCAAGGGCTGCGCAGGCCGGTTGCCCAGATTTCCGGATAATAGGCGGACTGGCCCACGAAGGGGTTGTCCTGGGGGATGGCGTAGTTGCGATCGGGATCTTGAGGGAATGCGTCGGGGCCGTCGACGTCGATGCGGAGCATTTTGCCATGCAGGGTGCCAGGGGTTTGCGCACGGTTTCCGGGGTCTCCACCGCTGCCTCCGTCGCCGATGGCTGTGTAGAGGTAGCCGTCCTCGGCGAAGCGCAGGGTTCCGCCGCTGTGCCAAATGTAGGGTTTCGGGATGGCCAGGATCACCCGCTGGGGCGCATTCGATCCCGCAAGCAGGGTGGAGTCGGCCAAGCGCTCGGCGATCACGATGGTGCCGGGGTAAACGGTTCCCCCGGGGTATGCGGGGTCGACGTACTTGACGTAATACTTGCGGTTTTCCCCGTAGTTCGGGTGGAAGGCGAATCCCATCAGGCCGCCGTCGTCCGTCGTTCCTCCGGGATTCCCCTCGCCGGGGCCGCGCGGGTTTGTCCTGCCGTTCACGCCGGTGACATACACGCTGTCGAAGCGATGCTTCGTCCATGCGGTTGCGTCATGTTCCATGCGCACCATCCCGCCGGTTTGCTCCAGGACGAGGTAGGTGCTGTCGAAGCCCGGTATATCGAGAATCACGGTTGGCCGGTTGAAGGACGTGCCCTGTCCGAAAAAATTGCGGGTGGTCACGTCGCCAGGGATCGCAGTCTGCACTTTGGGTGCCAAAAACGTGGCGACCATGGTAGCGAAAACGCAAAAAAAGACGCCCCTAGGGGAGGGGGTTGCGAAAGAGACGGGCATGTTCCCCTAATATAGGGGCGAATGCCGGATATCGCTGACGATAACTTCCGTTCCCCGAAGGACAAGATCCCGGGGGCCAAAATCTGCGAAATCAGGGGTGTGAGCGGACCAAAAAGGTCACTGAAGCGACCATTCGTGCGAAATAAACGTCAATCCCCGCCGCGCAGGTTATGAAACAGGCGCGGGGCCCCTGAGCCGCCCTTTTCGTACACGAGAAACACGCCCGGGGGCAGCCCCTCGACCGTGCGACCATCGAGGCCCCGCAGCACGAAACGATGGCGATCGCGCAGCAGTTCCGCGCGGGTGATGGGCATGAGGCGCGCCGCGGCTCCGGGACGAAGGGACGCGGCGGTTCCCGGCAGCATGCCGGGAGCCACCAGGTGATACACCATGCCCTGGTTGAGGGCCGCGGCAAGGATGTGCCCTTGGCGATCACGGTTCACGGTCGAAACGGCCGGTACCGCAACAAGCATCGCGGTGTCGGTGAGTGCTCCTTGCGTGAAACGGGCGCCGTAGATGCGGCCGGTGGAATAGTTCCCATAGATGTAGATGTCGTGGAAGGCGGCGGTGGGGTCGTCGAAAAACACGCCTCCGATCACGGCGCTGGGGCGTCCTCCGTGCGGCAGGGGAAGAATCGGGCTCGAAAAGCCGGTGGCCTCGCATCGCTCGATCCGTCGCGGAAAGCAGTCGAGGCCTTCCCGGATGCGCCAACCGTGGTTCGAACCCTTGTGGATCACGGAAATTTTCTCGTAGTGGTTTTCTCCCACGTCACCGGCCCAGATTTCCCCGGTGGAGGGATGAAAGGACCACTTCCAGGGATTGCGCAAGCCGAGCGCCCAGATTTCCGGGGCATACTCTTCGTGTCCCACGAACGGGTTGTCGTGTGGTACGCCGTAATTCCTGGTGGTGTCGTCGGGGAAGGCGTCGGGCGCGTCGACGTCGAGGCGCAGGAATTTGCCCAGGATTTCGCCGGGGTCCTGGGCGCGGTTTCCGGGATCGCCATGGTCGCCGCCGTCACCGAGGCCGAGATAGAGGAAGCCGTCCCTTCCGAAACCCAGGGTTCCGCCCGCATGCCAGTAATGCGGCTGCGGAACCGAAAGCAAGGTTCGCAGCGGCGGGCCTCCGGCGTCGCGAAGCAGGACGCTGTCGACCCGGCGCTCCTCGAGCTTCGAGACTCCCGGGGCGGGGTGTGCCGTGTAGTAGACGTAATACTTGAGGTTCTCTTCGAAGGCGGGGTGAAAAGCCAGGCCGAGCAATCCGTTGTCGTGGGCCGGCCCGAGGGCAGGCATCTGCGCGAACAGCGTTTTGACCCAGGTGGTTCCATCCCATTCCACGGCCATGATGTTCCCCGCCTGCTCGAGCACGAGATAAGCGCTGTCGCGGCCTGGAACCTGCTCGACATGCACCGGATTCAGGAACGTGTGCGTGCCGAAGTAGTTGCGCACCGTGACCCCGCCAGGGACGGAGGCGCCGGCGAGGGAGGCCGCGAGCGCGAACGCGGCCGCCGCGGCTTTGATGGACGCATGTCGCATGGCGGAAAATCTACAACACGACCCCTGCGAAGGGGGCTTGCGGGGAGAACCCCCTACATCCCCTGCCAGAACTTGAAGTTGGTTTCCTCGATCTCGTGGAGCGAGGGCATGGCGAAGAACTTGTGTCGCTCGCCCTCCGAGAACATGAACCCGTGGCGGATGCGCTTGTACGAGATCTGGTCGAGCGGGCAGAACAGGGAAAGGCCCTTGGTCTTCTTGCCGGGCTTCGACTGCATTTCCAGGATCGAATCCCGCAGCTTCGAGGGGTGCAGGAAGGGGAAGGGCGCCTGCGCGAACGGATTCGACTCGAAGGTCTCAAGAAACTCGTTGATGTTGAGCTCGATCTGGGTGTAGAAGAGCTTGGGTGCGCCCTTGGTGTTGCCGGGCGCGGTGATGAAGCTGCCGAACTCGGGCATCGACAGCGGTGACATCACCAGCATCGACAGCGGTGCGATCTCGGCGAAGGTGCGCAGGTAGCCCGACTCGTGTTTTTTCGTGTAGGTTCCCGGCGACAACTCGAGCACCTGCGCCTCGGCATTGGTGAGGTACACCTTGCGGATCGCGTCGAGGTCCATGTGCTCCATCACGCGGTAGGAGCTGATGAACTTGGTGCGCTTGGGGGTTCCGTCGTCGTGGGGCTTCAGGTTGTTGAACACCTCGTCGATCTTGAAGTAAGGGTGACGGAACTCCGGGTCGATCTCGGCGAAGACGAGCTTGCCGTTGTAGTGCCGGATCGACCCCACCAGATAGTGGCGCGCGAACGCGGACGGGTCGAGATGCGACGCGATCAGCGCCTGGTTCGGGTACAGGATCTGGTACAGGTGTTTTTCGTAGTGCATGATTCAGTATCCCCAGTAGCGACGAAGAATCGGTGCGATCACGACGGACATGACGCCCATCAATTTGATCAGGATGTTGAGCGAAGGGCCGGCCGTGTCCTTGAACGGGTCGCCGACGGTGTCGCCCACGACCGAGGCCTTGTGCGCGTCGGAGCCCTTGCCGCCGGCCGCGCCGCCCTCGATGGTTTTCTTGGCGTTGTCCCACGCGCCGCCGCTGTTCGACATGAAGATGGCCAGCGACACGCCCGACACGGTCACGCCGATCAGGAAGCCGGTGAGCATGGGAACGCCGCCCAGGAAGCCGACGGCCACGGGCGAGAAGATCACCAGCAGGCCGGGCAGAATCATTTCGCGGAGTGCGGCGCGCGTGGAGATGTCGACGCAGCGCCCGTAGTCGGGCTCGGTGGTGCCTTCCAGGATCCCCTTGATGGTGCGGAACTGGCGGCGTACTTCCTCGACCATGGCGAAGGCCGCGCGGCCCACCGACATCATGCACATCGAGGAGAAGAGATAGGGGACCATGCCGCCGAGCAGCAGGCCGGTGAGCACCATGGGGTTGGTGATTTCGACGACCCCGACGCCGGTTTCTTCCTTGAAGGCTGAGAACAGCACCACCGAGGTGAGGGCGGCCGATGCGGTGGCGAAACCCTTGCCGATGGCGGCGGTGGTGTTGCCCACGGCATCGAGCTTGTCGGTGTTGGCGCGCACGCCCGGCGGCATCTCCGACATTTCGGCGAGGCCGCCGGCGTTGTCGGCGATGGGGCCGAAGGCGTCGACCGCGAGCTGGATGGCGAGGAAAAGCTGCACGCCGATGGTGGCGATGGCCACGCCGTAGAGGCCCGCCTGCCAGTAGCCGAGCAGCACCACGGCCGCCATCACGATGATGGAGAGGGCGGTCGATGCCATGCCCACGCCCATACCGGTGATGAGGTTGGTGGCCGGCCCGGTCTCGGAAGCACGCACGATGGAGTTCACCGGGCGGCGGTCGGTGCCGGTGTAGTACTCCGTGAGCAGGCCGATGGCGGTGCCGCCGACCACGCCGATGACGGTCGCCCAGAACAGATTGACGGCGCCCATGCCGTCGCCGAAGGTCTCGCCGCCCAGCGTCAAGCTCGCGATGGGGTAGCTGAAAAGCGCGCCGAGGCCGGCGGCGACGAAGGTGCCGCGGTTCAGGGCTGCCTGCGCCGAGCCGTTCTCGCCCATGCGCACCAGGGCCATGCCGATGATCGATGCGACGACGCCGCCGGCCGCCAGTGTCAGCGGCAGCATCATCAGTTTGAGCTTCACGTCCACGGCGGCTTCCACGGCGAGGCCGAGGATCATGCAGCCGAGCACCGTGGCCACGAAGGATTCGTAAAGGTCGGCTCCCATGCCGGCCACGTCGCCCACGTTGTCGCCCACGTTGTCGGCGATGGTGGCCGGGTTGCGCGGGTCGTCCTCGGGGATGCCGGCCTCGACCTTGCCGACCAGGTCGGCGCCCACGTCGGCGGCCTTGGTGTAGATGCCGCCGCCGACGCGTGCGAAGAGCGCGATGCAGGAGGCGCCAAGCGCGAACCCTGAGAGCACGGGCAGCGACCACATGCCGATTTCCTCGACCGTGCGGCCGAAGGCGCTGATCGAGGTGTAAAGGATGGCCGAGATGCCCGTGAGGGCGAGGCCCATCACGCTGAGGCCCATCACGGAGCCGCCGGTGAAGGACACCTTCAGCGCCGCGCTCAGGCTGTCGCGCGCGGCCCAGGCCGTGCGGCTGTTCGCCTGCGTGGCGACCTTCATGCCGAAATATCCGGCGAGTCCCGAACACACCGCACCAATGAGGAAGGTCACCGCCTCCCAGCGCAGGAAGTGCGTGTTGCCGAACCACAGGAGAATGGCCGCCACGATCGAGAAGGGCAGCAGCACCTTGTACTCGCGCATCAGGAAGGCCATGGCCCCCTTCGATACGTAGCCGCCGATGCGGCGCAGCTTCTCGTCGGGGACTTCCAGCGCGGTGACCCACCGCGATTTCCATGCGGCATAGAGCAGGGCGACAAGCCCCCCCGCGAAACCGATCAGCAGGGGCAGTTCAAGAGTGGTGTCCATGAAATCCTCGTGGGGCAGGGGACGATTGACGTCTCACGCTGTCCGGAATGTACGGCCAAAAAGTGGGCGGGAAGGGCGGAAGTTCGCCCGAAGCCCGTTTTTTTAATGTTTGGGAAACTTAAAAACATCCCATGCCTTCGTCCTCGCCGTCTCCCTCCGTCGCCTTCGTCTTCAACGGCGACGCCGACGGGATTGTCAGCCAGCACCTCGCGGAGCTCTCGGGGCTTCGGCCCGACCTGCGCATCACCGGTCTCAAGCGCGAGATCCGCTTGCTCGAGCGCCTACCTTCGGGCTTTGCGGGAACGGCCTGGGTCTTCGATATCAGTCTCGACGCCAACCGCCCGGCTCTCGGACGCCTCCTCGGGAACCCCGACGTCGCCGTGCGCTGGTTCGACCACCACGAGCCCGGTGAAATCCCCGCATCCCCGCGCCTCGAAACCCGCATCGTCACCGCGCGCGGGACATGCACCGGCCTCATCGCCCACGCCGAATTCCCCGGCGCCGATCCGCGCTGGGCCGCCATGGCCGCCTTCGGCGACAACGTGCCCGAGGCCGCCGATGCGCTGTTGCGCCCGCTCGGCATTGCTCCCGAAGAGCGCGAGGCCGTGCGCGAGGCGGGGGAGTTGCTCAACTACAACGCCTATGGCGAAACCATCGATGATGTGCTCGTCCCTCCGCTGCAGGTGGCCGAGCGCATGCGTTCCTTTCGCACGGTGGCGGAGTTTCTGCAGGAGAGCGGGTTGATCCCGGCGTTGCGCGAGCAACTGCGACTGGATGAAGAGAAGATGGGGGTGCTCTCCCCGGTCGAAGCGGTGGAGGGGGCGGCCCTGTATCGCTTGCCCGCCGAACCGTGGGCGCGGCGCCTGGGCTCCACCTTCGCGAACCGTGCCGCGCTCGCGGAGCCCGGCCGCGCGGTGGCGGTGCTGCATCCCTTGCGCGACGGATCCTTCCAGGTGTCGATCCGCGCACCGCGCGGCCGGCCGGACGCGCCCGCCGCCGCCGATCTTGCCCGGGAGTATCCTTCCGGCGGTGGCCGCGCCCTCGCGGCGGGCATCAACCGGTTGCCCGAGGATCAGGTCGACACCTTCGCGCGGCGGTTCCACGCCCTGTACGGGCGACCTGCAGGTCGCCCTTACTGACCGCTGCGCTCCTCCCCTCTCCCGAGCCTGCCCCGGCGCAGGCCGGGGGGAGAGGGGGCGGGGGTGAGGGCATTCGATTCCGAAGGTGGCGCCGTTGGCCCATACGGAACGCGTTGATCCAGGCGCCCGTCCCCCCGATTCTTACCTTTGCCCACCATGTCCGTACGCATTACCAGCAAGTTCGGCGGCTCCAGCGTTGCCGACGCTTCCCAATTCCGCAAGATCCGCGACATTCTCGACAAGGATGACCGCCGCCGTGTGATCGTCGTTTCCGCCCCCGGCCGTCGCCGCCCCGACGAGGCGAAGATCACCGATCTGTTGTATCAGTGCCATCATTCGGCCCGCAAGAAGATTCCCTTCGACGAGGCCTTTGCACTCATCCGCTCGCGCTTTCTCGAGATCGAGTCGGAGCTGGGGCTCGACGCGGGCATGGCCGCCGCCATGGACGCCTTCCACGCGCAAATCGCGGCTGGTGCCGACGGTGACTTCATCGCGTCGCGCGGGGAGCATTTCTCCGGACGGTTGATGGCGGCCTTTCTCGGCGCGGAGTTCGTGGATCCCGCCGAGTGCGTGTTCTTCGACAAGGCGGGGCGCCTCGATGCCCGCAGCTATGAGTCCCTGGGTGCGCGCCTGGCGGACGCCGCGAAGCGTTACGTGATTCCCGGCTTCTATGGCTCCAGCGCCGAGGGCAAGGTGAAGACCTTTTCACGCGGAGGCTCCGACATCACCGGTGCGATCGCCGCGCGCGCGTCGTCCTCGGGGCTTTACGAGAACTGGACCGATGTATCGGGCCTGCTCATGGCCGACCCGCGTATCGTGAAGGATCCGCATCCGCTCGACATCGTGAGCTATCGCGAGATCCGCGAGCTGTCGTACATGGGCGCGAGCGTGTTCCATGACGAGGCGATCAACCCCGTGCGCGAGGTGGGCATTCCCGTGGCCATCCGCAACACCAACCGCCCCGACGAGGCGGGCACGAACATCGTGCCGAAGCTTCCCGAGGTGACGCAGTACGACATCGCCGGCATCGCGGGCAAGCGCCACTTTTCGCTGTTCACGGTCGAGAAGACCATGATGAACCGCGAGGTGGGGTTCGCGCGCCGTTTCCTCGAGATCTTCGAGGCGCACGGCGTGTCGATCGAGCACTGCCCGACGAGCATCGACAGCATGTGCGTGCTGGTGGCCTCGGAA
Source organism: Fibrobacteria bacterium (assembly GCA_050486505.1). Lineage (GTDB taxonomy): Bacteria > Fibrobacterota > Fibrobacteria > UBA11236 > UBA11236 > UBA11236. The sequence goes on from JBJHDK010000021.1 coordinate 18,881, forward strand.
GAGATGGGCGAGAACGGCCAGAAGGCCGAGGCCATCCGCGAGGAGGCGCTGCGCGTGCTGCAGCCCGACAAGATCGAGGTGGAGGGCGACCTGAGCCTGATCGCGGTGGTGGGTGAAGGCATGGCGCGCCAGGTGGGTATGGCGGCGAAGGTGTTCAAGGCGCTCGCCGAGGCGCAGGTGAACATCCGCATCATCGACCAGGGCGCGTCGGAGTTGAACATCATCGTGGGCGTGTCGAACGCGGATTACGAGAAGGCGATCCGGGCGTTGTACGCGGAGATGACGCGGAAGTAGAGGTTAGTGACGAAAAGCCTACCAATCATTCACAGGTGTATGGACGGCTTGTTTGTCCATTGATTGGCGGAAGCTCAGGTCATTCAATGACTACAGCTGGCACGGTTCTAAGCCTCTCGCTCGTTGTCGTATAACGGTAGACCCCGATCTGTCTGGCGCACTTATTCGGCGGGATTCCGATTTTTTGGCCGTCATAGTAGAGTTCCCCCTCGTGATTAATTAGCAGGACGATTGTTTCGTTGGGGGATCTACCTGATTTCGCCAATGCCAGATTCGGTTTTAGTGCTTGAAAAATTTCCACGTCGTTTCTGATTATGCACTTCCCTTTTTCCGGAAGCATGGTCAGCCCTGGAATATTATTTACAGAAGCACTGGATTCGTCTTCATGAGACATCAAAATCACAAACAGCACGAAGACAGTTGTGGCTACCCCTGCAACGAAGCCACCTATGAATTTCATGCGAGCCGCTCCTGAGAGATGTTAGTTTCTGATTCGAAATTAATTAATGTCGTTAAACGATACAAAAGCTGATTATTTTGCGTCACAATGTGATGCGTGTGCCAAAATCTCTGGACGGAATTCAGCCTCTTCGTGGTCCGAGAATGGGGCGAACGGCTATCGCCGAGCCTACTGAAGCTGATGCCGTGATGCTTTCTTTTTCGGATTGCTCCAATCCCCCACAAGCGCCGGATCGCCCAGCATCATCTATCGCGAGTAGGATACTCAAAGGGCGTCACAAGAAAGATCGAGGGTGCTGAGCATCAACGTCTCATGCAAAAGAACACGGCTATTTCAGGGAGCGTTGCGGTAGTCTTGCTGTTTACCCAGCGCGGACGCGACGCATGAGTTCCTCATACGAAATCGGCTTACTCTTGCCGCTCTTGTAATCCGCAATATGTGCCCCTGCGATCTCCAAGTGCTCAGGAAGCATTTCATTGACGTGGCAAGCGAGAAGCAAATGCGCCATTTATTCAAAGATTGTGCCAATTTGGCGGATATTATGGAGTATACTCCAGATTATCACGGTTATTATGGAGTACACTCCATAATATCACACCTCCTCGTGCCCTCATCACCGCTCCCAAAAACGACGAATCGCTGAATTTCGCGTTTTTAGGGCATCAATCCTATAAATTCGAGGATTCAATCCAATAATTTCTTCGGTTCATACCCAATGATTTCGTCTATCAGGCAGTCACACGTCCTCCGGCCGCGACCGGATGTACCCCACCAGGATGTCCCGCCAGGGAGTCCCCCCGCGCCAATGGTGCAGAAACTCCCGATACAGGCCCAAGATCATCGTCCGAACCTCGGCCGCGGGAACCTTCGGGTCGTCGGCGAACAGCGCCGCCGTGAAATCCTCCGCGAACTCCTCGTCGGCCGCGGCGAAGCGCGCCGAGAGGAAGAACAGCGAGCCCGCGATGCAGCTCACGCTGTGCTGCTTGACGTAGAGCACCGACTCGGTGATCGCCAACATCTCGCGACGCACGTGCGCGGCCCGGGCCAGCGCCTCGGACTCCCCGCGGGCCGCCAGCGCCGGCAGCCATTCCCGGAACTTGAGGAAGGTGTGCGCCGCGATGAGCACGTGCAGGCTGGGCAGGCAGTGATAGTGCGGGTCGAAGAACTTGATGAAGGCCATGCGAAGCGTGCGGAATCCCGCCGGGCGGCGCGTGGTGGTGGGGTACTCCCTGCTGATGCTTCCGGCATCGCGGTACAGGGCATCCATTTCGGACAGGAAGCGCAACCAGAGTGTCATGGAGGGGCGGCCCGCGACGCTTCGCGCGAACCCGAGCGTTTCGATCCACAGGGTGACGAAGGTGAGATACTTGGGATAGAGATCGGGGCGAAAGGGGATGCGGTCGTCCATCGGCCCGTCCACATAACGCGCCCCGTCGGGGATCCCGAGCCAGCGCCGCGCGCGGAGGCGGTATTGCGGCCAGAAAAAGTCGCGCCACACGGTGCCGATGAAGCGCGCGACGGGGCGCCACGACTCGGGGTGTATCAACACGGCCCACACCGCGCGCGGCCAGGCGAGGGTCATGCTGCCTCCCGCTTGAGAGAATCCAGCACCTTGATCATCGCCCGCGCGGCGTGGTTGTGCCCGACGAACTGGTTGATCGTACCGGTGAGGAATGTCCGGGTGCGGGGATGGAAAAAGGCGAACGAGCCCGAGTGGCCCCAATGGCCGAGCATGCCGCGCTTGGGGTGCAACAGTTCGACGGGTTGCATCGAGAGGCCCGTGCCGTAGAAAAAGACGCCGGGGGAGAACAAAATCCGCCATCGGGCGCAGAGCTCTTGGATGCGAGCAGCGTCGAAGAGAACCCCTCCGAAGAAGGCTTCCAGGAATCCCCCCAAATCCTCCGCGGTGGACACGATTCCGCCTTCCGTTCCGATCGATGCCATGTAAAGCGGCAATTCGAGTCGGCGCTCCTTGTAGAACATGGGGACAAGACGCTCGTCGGGCGCGCCCCGGTACATGTAGGTGTCGCGCAGCCCGAGCGGGGCGAGAATGAATTCCCGGAAGACATCATCCACGCTTCGATCCGCGGCGGCCTCGATCACGGCGCCGAGCAGCCGGAAGTTCGTGTCGCAGTAGCGCGCCTTCGCGCCCGGCAGGGAGCGCGCACGCGTCCCGCGCGCGGCATCCAGAACGGACGCGATGTCGCGCGCGCCGTCCTGATTGGAGAGCAGCGCCGTCAGGGTCGGGTCATCGAAGTAGTCGGGGATCCCCGAGGTGTTGGACAGAAGATGGCGCAGGGTGACCAGTCCGGTGCGGTCCACGCCGTCGCGCATCACGTGCAGGCCGCGGATCAACTCGCCCGGAAGATGTTTCGCCATTGGGTCGTCGAGGGTGAGTTTTTTTTGCTCCTCGAGTTTCAGGAGTGTCGTCGTGACGAAGAGCTTGGTGACGCTGGCCGCAAAGAAGCGCGAGTCGGGTGCGAGGTTTCCCGCGGCGGCGGTGTGCAGCCAGTCGTCCTTCCGCGCGTGGAGGACGAATCCATGCACATGGCGCTTGCTTGCGGTATCACGGACGATGCGCTCAAGGAGTTCGCGGGCCGGGAATGATTTCATGGGGTTCGCTTCGCGGTGGCCCGAGACGGCATCGTGCCTGTGCGGAATGCCAACCCCGCCGCCTTCAACGCCGAGCGCAACGTGGGCATGGAGGCGGGCCCGATGCCGTGCAAGGCGAGCACCTCCTTCTCCGTGCGCGTGGAAAGTTTCTTGAGCGTGGTCAGGCCCTCATGTTGCAGCGCCCGGAAGGTCGGCGCGCTGAGGTCGGCCATGAAGCCCGAGGTCGGCCTTTTGGCCGCCTCGCACTGCGGGCAGGTGGGACAATCGGAGCTTTTGTAAAACTTGTGGCCCTCGGGGCAGGTGCGGGGGGTTCCGGATGCGGGCATGGCGTTCTCCAGGGCTTTGTGCTCGTCCCCAGAAAGGTAAGGGATATCAGGGGTTCCCCACAACCTGCCTTCGCCACGCGATAAGTGCCACCAGTGCGACACAGCCGACCCCCACCGCTGCGGGAAAGAGGACGGTCGTGAGGTTCAGGCGCTCCAGCGCGAGGATGACGAGCAAGTTGCGCAGCGCGGCGAGGCCGAAAAAACCCGCGCGCTCGGTGTGCGGGTTCGCCCAGGCCGAGCGGAAGGTCGGGCCGAAGCCGATCAGGTCCACCGCCGTGAGAATGACGACGGCCCACAGCGGATCCGACGTGACGACCCAGACGGGGATGGCGGAAACCGCGGTGACGAAAAAGACCCAGTCGATGCGCGTGATGGACGTGTCCGCGCGGTGCGCCCAGGCGAGCCAGGCGATGTAGAGGGTGATGAACCCGGAAACGATGATGGGCCATGCGCCGACGCCCCCGCCGCCCGCAAGCTGCGCGAATCCCACCACCGCGGTGCCGAGTCCCCAGATCACCCACGAGAAAACGTGCGGCTTGGTGCGGCCCGCGCGGATGGAGCGGATGTAGGGGATGAAGATGACGAAGGTGAGAACCATCGCCGCGGCGCCGAGGATTTCACGCCATGGGGAAAAGATCAGAGGAGATCCGGCCGGGTCCATGGCGGGACAATGTAAGATCGGGGTGTGATGGAAGGGCGATTCTGTGGTGGGCTTCAGGGGCGTCGATCGGGATTGTTGCGATCCCGGTGCCAATTCGCGGGGTTGTTCCGGATATACGCACGGATCCGTTCCAGGGATCGTTCATTACGGATGATGTGGTCGTGGTAGTTCCTTTGCCACACCGGCCCGATCCAACCATGCATGCGCATCCGACGTGTGACGGCGATTTTGAATCCACGAACCATCGATCCGATTGTTCGTGACGTTCCGTGACCCATCGGGAACAATTTTGATCGGGGCATTTGTCGTGGGTGAATGGTGTGTTGTTGTAGGGGCAAATAATCATTTGCCCCTACATGAACCCCGCATTTCGATATTGTCCCATCCGCGTGCACCCATTCGTGTTTCACAATCCGGATGATGCCATGCACATGATTCGGCATGACGATATGTTCATCCAATTCGGCGTGGGGAAAATGTCCGGGGATTTCGTTCCAGAACGATTCCGCGGCGCGACCCGCGTCGTTCAGGGACATGGTGCCATCGACCACATTGCCGAACAACATTTGTCGATCGTGGGTGCATAGCGTGACGTAATAATTTCCCGGGGACGAATAATCGCGTGCACGAAGGCGCGTGGATCGTCTGCGATGCAAATGTGGGTCAAGGGACATTCCGGATAACATAATCCGGCGGCGGAAAATGGGTCGTGACGGTGGTCACGCGGTCATGAAACCCTACCGTTCCTTCGGATCGAGCGCATCCTTCAACGCATCGTTGAACAGGTTGAACGCCAGTACCAGCACGAACAACGCCACCGTCGCGGCGGTGAACTGCCACCACACGCCGCGCCCGATGAGCTCCAGGCGCGCATCGTCGATCATCACCCCCCAGCTGGGGAAATTCTGCACCCCCACACCCAGGTACGACAGGATCACCTCGCTCTTGATCGCATACACGAATACCAGCGACGCCTGCACCATCACCAGGTGCAGCACGTTCGGCAGCACGTGTACGAACAGGATGCGCAGGTCGCGCGCGCCGATGGAGCAGACCGCACGGACGTAGTCGAGTTCCTTCTGCCGGATGGCCTCGCCGCGCACCACGCGGCAGGTCGAGACCCACGAGGTCACGCCCAGCGCGATGCACACCGTCACCAGCCCGCGGCCCGTGGGCAACACCATCGCCAGCGCCAGCAGCAGCAGGATGGTGGGAATGGCGTCGAGCGTGGAGTAGAACCAAACCACCAGCGCGTCGATCTTGCCGCGGAAGTATCCCGAGGCGAGGCCCAGCAGCGTGCCCAGCGGGATGGCGATGGCGGTGGAGAAAAAGCCCACGATCAACGCCACCCGCGACCCCTGAATCACGCGGTCCGACACGGAGCGCCCCAGGACATCGAGCCCGAGCCAATGTTCCGCGGAGGGAGGAGCGTAGGCATCCCCCACCTGTTCCGAATACCCCGAGGCGAGCACGCCCGCGAGTGCCAGCAGGCCGGCGGCGATGTAGGCGACGATCACCGCCAGGGATCCGATGGCGATCCAGTCTCCGCGAAAACGGCGCACCGCCTTTTCGAAAAGGACCCGCATCAGGAGTGCCTCACGCGCGGGTCGACCACCGCATAGAGGATGTCACCCAGGATGTTCGCGCCGATGTAGATGACTGCGCCGACGAAGACCACGGCCTTGATCACGGGGAAGTCCGACGCGTTGATGGCGTTGATGCTCATGTTGCCGAGGCCCGGAATGCCGAAGAAGTTTTCGAGCAGCAGCGCCCCGGTGAAGAGCATGGGGATCTCGATGACGAGATGCGTGAGGATGGGGATCATGGCGTTCGGCAGCACGTGCCGGGTCATGATGCGGGGCCACGCGAGGCCTTTGGCGCGCGCCGTGACGACGTATTCCTTGCGCATCTCCTCGATGAACACCGCGCGGTAGTAGCGCACCGAGGAGCCCAGCGAGGCGGCCACCCAGATGAGAACGGGGAGGGCCAGGAACGGGACGCCGCGCAGCCCCGGTTCCCAGCCGGAAATGGGGAACCAGCCGAGCTTGAACGCGAAGATGTATTGCGCGCCGATGATGAAGGCCAGCACGCTGAGGCTCATGCCTGCGACGGAGAGCGCCACGAGGGCGCGGTCGGGCCAGCGGTTGTGGTAGAGGGCGGAGATCAGCGCGACCGTGAGCGCCGCGATCGTGGCGAGGAAGAAGGCGGGGATGGCGAGCGACAGCGAGGGGCCGATGCCGTCCCAGATCATTTGGGACACGCGCTGGCGGGTTTCCCACGAGCGGCCGAAATCCAGTTGCACGAGGTCGCGCAGGTACACGAAGTATTGCTGCCACAGGGGAAGGTCGAGCCCGAGTTGGCGTGTGAGCCGCTCGATTTCCTCGGGCGTGGCGGAGCGCTCCAGCATGCGGTACACGGGGTTTCCGCCGATCCAGTGGAAGAGCGCGAAGATCACCAGCGTGATCCCGAAGAGGATCGCGGAGGCGTGCGCAAGGCGACGGAGAAGGAAGCGCGTCATGGGTCCACCCGATAATATTTGACCGGTGCGCTCATCACCGCGCTTGCCTTCACGTTGTGCAGCCGCGCGTGCGAGAGCAGCTCGGAGGAGCGGTGGGCCATGAATAGCCAGGGCAGGTCCTCCGTGGCGATGACGTGCATGCGGCGGATCAGATCGAGGCGCTCCGGCGTGTCGGGGAGTGCGGCCATTCTGGCGAAGAGGCGGTTGTACTCCGGGTTGTCATAGTTGGAGTTGTTCGCGCCCGGTGAGGCGTTGGGGCCGTAGAGCAGTTGCAGGAAGTTCTCCGGGTCGGGATAGTCGGCCATCCATCCCGCGCCCGCGAACTGGAAGTTGCGCGTGCGCACGCGGTTCAGGTACTCCGGCCAGGTCACGCCTTCGACCCGGATGCGGATCCCGAGCGCGGCCATGTTCTGCGCGAAGTGCTCGCCGCGCTGGCGGGCCTCGGTGTTGGCCAGCGTGAGGTAGGAGAACTCCGGCAGGCCCGCGCCGCCGGGAAACCCCGCCTCGGCCAGGCGCGCGCGCGCCGCTTCCACGTCGTAGCGCGCGTAGGGCGCCCGCCATTCCGGATCATGCCCGAAGAGGCCCGGCGGCACCAACCCGTGCGCGCGGATCCCGCGCCCGCTGTAGAACCTGTCGATGACCGTTTCCACGTCGTAGCCCATCTGCAGCGCCTGCCGGAGCTTGCGGTGCGCGCCCAGGACGGGGTCCTCCATGTTCATGGAGATGTAGGTCACATCCAGCTCGTTGGTGCGGTGCAGGCGAATGCCCGCTTCGGCCAGGTCACCGCGCAGGGCGCGGTCGGGGTTGATCGCCTGCGAATGGTTGTCGCGCGGGATGGAGCTGCGGTCGAGATGCCCGCGCAAAAAGTTCAGCCACATCGGCTGGGTTTCGTTGAAGATGTACAACTCGACGCGGTCGACGAAAGGCAGAGGCCTTCCCGCATCCGCCATCAAACCGGCGACGCTGTCCTCCGCCGTTCCCTCGGTCGGGTAAAACCCGTGCCGGTACTTCGGGTTACGCTCGAAGGCCAACCGCAGGCCGCGCCGCCACTCTGCCAGCACGAAGGGACCCGTGCCCACGGGGTGGTTCATGAAGTCGAGACCGTAGTGCTCCACCGCCTCGCGCGCCACCACGGCCGCGTAGGGCATGGCGAGCAGGTAGGGGAAGTAGGGGTAGGCCCGCGTGAGTTCGATGCGGACGGTGCTGTCGTCGAGGGCGCGCAGTCCCTCGACTTCCGTGTCGTAGAGGGCGGGATGCACGGTGTCGAGCAGCGGTGGCAGGGACTCGGAGGCCTCGCGAAAGGCGTTCAGGCCCTTGATCTTGCCGTCGAACACCCACCAGCCGTAGGTCTGCGTGCGCACATCGGCAAGGCGCTTGATGCTGTACATGAAGTCGTGTGCCGTCACCTCGCGGCCGATGCCCCCGGGGAAGGCCGGATCGTCGGCGAATTCCACTCCGGGACGCATGCGGATCACGTACACCGTGCCGTCCTCCGAAACCTCGGGCATGGCCGCCGCGAGCGCGGGCTGCAAGGTGTACGGGCGTTTCAGATAGTGGTATTCGTAGAGTCCTTCGTAGATCTGGAACTGCGCCTGGATGGAGTACGAGTCCGATGCGTGCGCGGGGTCGAAGGATTTGAGGTTCGCGATCAGGGCCCCGCGGTAGACGTTGCCCGGATCCTTGCCCGGAGAGCAGGCGGAAAGCGCCAGCAGGGCGGCGGAAAGCCACGCAATCCGGAAGGAAACACGCATGACGGGGAAGGTAGTTTCCTAATTTCCCGACTTTCACGCAGAACCGCCCGAGGAGGCCCATGAACCCGACAGGATCCCCGAAGTTCTGGCTCATCGCAGCCACCCCCATCGTCTTTTTCCTTGCCGCCTGCCAGCGTGACGGCGTTCCCTCGGGAGCCCTTACCGAATTCCTGACCGACACCGTGACGGTGGAGGAGGGGGGGGAACATGATCCGGTCGCCAACCCTGCCGCGGTTCCCGGCGGCACCTACGTGACCTGGGGGGGATCTTCGCCGCGCTCCCTCAACATGTGGCTCGACTACACCAGCTTCAACGCGCAGGTGATGGGGCTGCTCTTCGAGAACCTCGTCAGCCTGCACTCCACCCGTGACGAACCCGTGGGCGTGCTGGCCGAGAGCTGGGACGTTTCGCCCGACGGCAAGACATTCACGTTTCGCATCGATCGCCGCGCGCGCTGGAGCGACGGCAAGCCGATCACCGCGCGCGACATCCAGTTCTATTACGACGTGATCATGAATCCTGACCACATGACGCCGATCTTTCGCGTGGGCCTGCGCCGCTTCGACCGCCCCGAACTCCTCGACAGCCTGACCATCCGCATGACGGCCAATGAGGCCCACTGGAGTAATTTCTGGGAGGCCGCGAGCCTGACGGCCTTCCCCGCGCACGTCTGGGAAGGCAAGAACTTCAACGATATCCTGTACGACTTCCCCGTGGTCAGCGGCCCCTACCGCCTCGGCACGGTGCGGCGCGAACGCTTCGTTGCCCTCGAGCGCCGCGCCGACTGGTGGGGACGCGCAAAGCGTTACAACCAGAACAAGTATAACTTTGCGCAGATCCGCTTCCGCTTCATGGAGGATCGCAACAAGGCGCTCGATGCCTTCCGCAAGGGGGACTTCGATTCCTATGCCGTGTACACGGCGTCGATCTGGGCGGAGCGCACTCGCTTCCCGCAAATCGAAAACGGCTGGGTGGCGCGGCAGGAGATCTACAACCGCGAGCCCATCGGCTTTCAGGGCTTCGCCGTCAACATGCGCCGCCCCCATCTGCAGGACGTGCGCGTGCGCCGCGCCTTGGCGCACCTCCTCAACCGTGAGTTGATGAATGACCGCTTGATGTACAACCAGTATTTCCTGCTCAATTCATTCTTCCCCGATCTGTTCCCCGACAACGTGAACCCCGATGCCCCCATGCTGGAGTATGATCCGGAGAAGGCCCGCCAGTTGTTCGCGGAGGCGGGATGGACCCCCGGGCCCGACGGCGTTCTCGTCAGGGACGGTCAGCGCTTCGAGGTGTCGTTCCTCACGCCCACCGCCGACATGCGCCACTACAATGTTTATCTCGAGGACTTGCGTGCCGCGGGCGTGGCGGCCCGCATCGAGCAGATGTCGCAGTCGGCCATCCGCCGCCGCCTCGACTCGCACGACTTCGATCTTTACTGGGCGGCGTGGGGCGCGGGCCGCCTGCGCAACCCCGAGACCCTGTGGAGCTCGGAGACGGCGGACCAGCCCGGCTCGAACAATTTCCCCGGCCTGCGCGATGCGCTGGTGGATTCGCTGATCGAAGCCCAGAAAACGGAGATGGATCTGGGGCGTCGCAATGCGATGCTGGCGCAAATGGACGCCCGGCTGACGGAGATGGTGCCGTATGTGCTTCTGTGGCAATCCGACCGCACGCGCCTTTTGTACTGGAATCGTTTCGGGAAGCCGGAACACGTTTTGGACAAGTACGGGCGCGAGGACGCGGCGTTGGTGTACTGGTTCGTGGATGCCGAGAAGGAGCGCAAGCTGCGCGCCCGCGAGCCGATGCCGGTGGCGCCGGAGATTGTGCGGTACGAAGAATGAGTTACGAGTTGCGAGTTACAAGTTACGAGTTGGGCGGGATCCAGAGCGCTCTAGTTGATGTTGTACGCCACACCCCTTGGTTTATACAAGATCCGAAAAAATTCGGATGAGCGGCGTCAAGGTTCCAAACGAGAAATTCCTTTTCTCTGCCAGGAGTTTTTACAAAGCCACTAAATGGTTACATGAACAGAAGCTTGAAGGTGTACCAATTATTGTGAATGGGGTTTTGGCACTCGAACTTTACCTTAAAAGCTTGGATGCTTCGGTTGTAGTTGAAGGTGAACTTAATAGTGCAGATGGCGTTTCTTTTAGGACAATCCCCAACAATCCTACACATGGACTTGCAAAACTTTTTGACTCCCTTTCTCCCAACACTCAAGATCAGCTAGCAAGCGCTTTCGGAAAGATCCCAGTCCATTCGTATGAACATGGAAGAGACGTCGATTTGGATTTTCGACAATGCCTCGAATTATACGAGGGGGCATTTGTTGCATGGAGATATGTGTTCGAGCGGAAGAATGTGCGCCCTATAAACATCACTGTTCTCCTTGAGATTCTTCGTTTTCTGGATCACACGATTCCGTCGATTAAAGAATGAAATCCTACATCCTCCGCCGCCTCTTGCTGATGATCCCGACCTTGCTCGGGATCTCGATCGTGTGCTTTGCCCTGACGCAATTCGTGCCCGGCGGTCCGGTGGAACAGATGATCTCGCAGATCCAGTCTTCCGCGGGGGATCGGGGGGCGGACGCTTCGCGGGCCATCACGCCGGAGGAGCTCGAGAACATCAAGCGCTATTACGGATTCGACAAGCCCGTGCATCTGCGCTACCTCGAATGGATGGGAAACATTCTCCGCCTCGACATGGGGCGCTCCTTCTCCTACGGCGAGCCCGCGTGGGACGTGATCAAATCGAAGTTTCCCATCAGCCTGTTCTTCGGGGTCACGTCCTTCATTCTCTCCTACCTGATCTGCATTCCGCTGGGGCTCGCCAAGGCGCTGCGCCACAAGTCCGGGTTCGACACGACCACGTCGGCGTTGCTCTTCGCGGGCTACGTCGTGCCCGGCTTCGCGCTGGGCGTTCTGCTGCTCACTTTCTTCGCAGGGGGGCAGTACCTCGACTGGTTCCCCCTCTCGGGCATTGTCTCCGACGACTGGGAATATCTCTCTCCCTGGGGCAAGGTCACCGATTTCCTGTGGCACATGACCTTGCCGCTGATCTGTTACATGGCGGGAGAATTCGCCTTTCTCACGTTGCTCATGAAAAACGCCCTGCTCGAGGAGATGTCGAAGGATTACATGCGCACGGCCCTGTTGCAGGGCATGACCTTCAAGCAGGCCGTGTGGAGGCACGCGCTGCGCAATGCCCTTATCCCGCTGGCGACGCGCGCGGGAGAGATCTTCACGCTGATGTTCGCGGGCGCGCTGCTCATCGAGAAGGTGTTCGACATCGACGGCATGGGCCTGCTCGTGTTCACCTCCATCGAAAACCGCGACTACAACGTCGTGCTGGGCATCATCCTGTTCTCCAGCTTCCTCGCCATGCTGGGGAGGCTTTTCTCAGACATCCTGTATGTGTGGGTGGATCCGAGGATCAGGTTTAAATGAATTACGAATTACGCCCTATGAGGTCGCGGAGCGAACGAATCATTAAGAATTATGAATTAAGCTCCATGAGGTTGCGGAGCAAACGAACCATTAAGAATGAAAGCCAAGCAGTGGAGTTTAAAATCTTGCCGCCACTTTCATTTCTAATTCTTAATTCTCAATTCTTAATTCTTAATTCCCGCGTGAGGGCGGTGTGACCATGTTCTCCGACCTCACACGCGATCGCTTCCGCCGGTTCCGTTCCATGAAGCGTGCATGGTGGTCGCTGTGCATTCTCGCGTGCGTGTTCGTCCTTTCCCTTTTCAGCGAGATGATCTCGAACGACCGTCCCCTGTTGCTGGGCTACAAGGGCGCCATCCACACGCCGGTGTTCAAGTTCTACCCCGGCACACAATTCGGCCTGCCGCATGGCACCCAGGTGGATTACCACGGATTACGGGAAAACCCGCAGTTCAGGGAGGCCGGGGGCTGGATGGTGTTCCCCCCGCTGCGATGGGGTCCCTACCGGGCCAACCTTGACCAACCGGGGAACCCTCCGCACGCGCCCTCGACGCGCCATTGGCTGGGTACGGACAACACCGGGCGTGACGTGCTCTCCCGCTTGTTGTACGGCTTCCGGCTCTCGATGGTCTTCGCATTGACGATTTGCGCGCTGGCCGCCTTCCTGGGAATCTTCATCGGCGGCCTGCAGGGCTGGCTCGGTGGAAAAACCGACATCATCGGCCAGCGATTCATCGAGATCTGGTCGGCGCTTCCGTTTCTCTACGTCGTCATCCTGCTGGGCGCGATCTATGGACGCAGTTTCTGGCTGCTGGTCTTCGTTGTCTCGATCTTTTCATGGATCGGCATGTCGTATTACTTGCGCGGCGAGTTCTACCGTCTCAAGAACCTGAATTACGTGAAAGCCGCGCGTGCCCTGGGAATTCCCGCACCGCGTATCTTCGTGCGGCACGTTCTTCCCAATGCGCTGACCCCCGTCATCACCGTGCTCCCCTTCCTGCTGATCTCGGGCATCGGCTCGCTGACCTCGCTCGATTTCCTCGGGTTCGGCCTGCAACCTCCCGCGCCCTCTTGGGGCGAAATGCTGCGGCAGGGACTCGACAACCTGCACGCGCCCTGGTTGGCGTTCTCCGCGACCACGGCACTGTTCTTCACGCTTTTGTTGGCGACGTTCGTCGGGGAAGGGTTGCGGGAGGCATTCGACCCGAAGTCCGATGGAAGGATGGAGTGACGAAGAATTAAGAATTACGAATTAAGAATTACGAATGAGGGGAACTCACGAATGGCATGGATTCCTGAACTTCATTTGCTTTGCGTCTGGATGCTTCACACAAGCACCCCCTTTGTGTTCAATTCTTAATTCGTAATTCTTAATTCGTAATTCATAATTTTCCCCCATGCTTCCCTCCCGTTCCTCCCTCGCGGAACTGATCTCGTCCCGGATTGAACGCGATTCTGCCGCCCTCACCGCAGCATGGAGCGGCTCCGGGCCGGTGCGCCACGTCGCGATCGATGACTTGCTTCCCGAGGCGGAGGCCCGCGCGGTGGCCGGGGCGTTTCCCTCACGGGAGAAACTGGGGCGCTACGACAGCCTGAAGGAGCGCAAAAGCATCGGCGTGGACATGGAAGCGTATGATCCCCTGATGAAGGAAATCACCTTCGCGTTTCAGGACGCGCGGGTGTTGCGGGCCGTCGAGGTGATCACGGGAATCGCGACCCTGAATCCGGACCAAAACCTCTACAGCAGCGGGCTGAGTTCGATGGGTGACGGGGATTACCTGAACCCTCACATCGACAACTCCGGGAACCCCCTCTTGAACCAATATCGTCGCATCAATCTGCTGTACTATGTCACCCCGGATTGGGATCCGGAGTGGGGTGGAAACCTGGAATTGTGGGACGCACGGCGCGCCGATCCGGTGCGGGTTGAGCCGCGTTTCAACCGGCTTGTGCTCATGAACACCAACCGGACGTCGTTTCATTCGGTGAACCCGATCCGGGGCGCGGGCGGGCTGCGCCGCAACTGCGTGTCAAACTACTACTTCTCGCCCGAATCTCCCGAGGGGTACGACTACTTCCACGTGACGAGTTTCCGCGGCCGCCCGGAGCAGCCGGTACGCGACGCCTGGTTGCGCTTCGACGCCTGGGCGCGCGGGATGTATCGCAGGTTTCGCCCCCGCAAAGCGAGCGACATTCGGCACAAGTACGGGTGAGTTCAATTACGAATTAAGAATTGGGAATTGGGAATTAAGAATTAACGTGACAAACTCGGGTGCCTGCTCTCGGTGATCCCCTCACTCCAAGTTTATTCGCACTACTCAAAGCTCTCCCTGTGTTCAATTCTTAATTCCCAATTCTTAATTCATAATTCACTTCTCCCATCCCAACACCTTTCCCACGTCTCTCAATCCCTTCACGATCGCGATCGGCTTGAACTTCGAGAAGGGGTGGTCTCCGTTGTCGATTCCGATGAAGGGGATCCCTGCGGTTTCGGCTGCGAGTGCGTCCTGCACGGCGTCTCCGACATAGATCGCCTCGGAGGGCTTGAGTCCGTGTCGAACCAGCAAGTCGCGCAGGCGGTCCGCCTTGACGGGAGGGTAGCCGTGCACCTCGCGGAAATGGCTGCGGATGTCGAAGAGTTCCATCGTCCCGTCGATGACGTCTTGCGGGGTTCCGGTGACGACGACGAGAGGAGTGCCGCGCGCGTTCGCGTTCTTCAGGAAATCAACCGCACCGGGCATGAGGCGCATGCGCGGGCGCAGGCGCAGATCCTCCTCCGCGAAGCGGGCGAGCACGCGATCCCGTGCTTCCACGGAGATCTCGTCTCCGGACAACGCCTTGAACATCAGGGGCAGCGCGCGCGAGCGCGAGAGGCCGGCGTGAAGCAATTGTTGATCGCGGATCCTTTGCCGGGGAAAGCCGTATTCGGCAAGCGCGTAGCAGTAGGCGTCGAGCTTGATGGTCATGGAGTCCATGATCACGCCGTCGAAGTCGAGGAAGATCCAGCGGGGAGAAATCATTGGGAAACCCTAAAACCGCATGGTGAATTCACCGAGCAACCCCACCTCGTGGATGTACTCGTTCTTCGGCGTGTGGAAATACTGCTCGTATTGGTACAGCGCCCTGAAGCGAGCGTCCACGTTGTTGGTGAAGTTGTACGTGACCTCGGGCTGGATGCTCGCGTTGACCTCGTCGCGCTCGCGGAAGGTCGTGCCCGTCTGTTCCACCTCGGTGCGCAGGTAGTTCGCCGCGCCGTTCAGCGTGAAGCGCAGGTTGTTCTTCAGGCGCACGTAATAGCGCCAGAACTGTACGCCCTTCTCCGTTTCCACCTCCCATGAAATCGTCGGCTCCACGCCCAGCGCCAGCGTGCGCTTGGGTGACTCGCGTTCCGCATCGCGCAGGTAGACGGGTTGCGGCGCCTGGAGCTCGCCGAGCCATGTCAGGGGCTGCCGGGGGTCGCCCGCGACCTTGCCGTACTGGATCTCGGTTTCGTAGGCGGCGTTGAACGAGAGCTCGATGCGCACGTCGGCGTTGGAGTCGTCGAGTGCGTCGAGAACCAGCCGTTCGGGATCGGGCAGCAGCAGGGCCGCGAGATGGACGGCAGCCGCGCGGTCACCCGGATCGCGCGATCGGCGCCAGCCGGAAGTGCTCGCGACGGCGGGATGCGACCGCTGAGATCTCCCCGACCCGGCGGGAGC
>JBJHDK010000022.1:0-34076 GCA_050486505.1 Fibrobacteria bacterium
GTCACCGGCCGTGCGGGCGGCGGCTCCCGTTCCCGTGGATCCGCGGAGAGTGTCGGCAAGACCGATGATGCCCGCGCGGGGTGCCCAGCCCGATTCGAGGTTGGCGGCATTGCCCGCGGGGATGGCGTCGGGACCGCCGGTGGAGTTCGCACGGGGCTGCGCGGAGGATGTTCCGCCCATGTGCCAGACGGCGACGAAGCCGTTGTCTTCACCGAAGACGGCCGCACCGCTGGAGGCGTCGGGAGCGGTGGCGTTGCCCCAGAGCATGCGGATGGACTGGGTCGCGTTGTTGCCCAGGATGGTGTCGACGCGAACCCAGACGGCGGCGCTGCGCGCGCTGTCGTTCCAGTAGTCGATTTCATGCTGGAGCTTGGTGGTGCCATTGGCCTTGGTGAAGCGGATGTCGGCTCCCCCGTTCTGTGTCTGGGCGAAGACCGCGGAATCGGCCGCCCCCAGGCGCACCAGGACGGGGAAGTGGTGGACGTTTCCGGTGATGTTCGCCCCGGAGGCTGTCGTGTTGAGGAGCAGGTTTTTGTGGTGCTGCCACGCGGAGAGGTTCTCGGGCGGCCCGACGCTGATGCGCACCACGGCGGTGGTGGTGTCGGTGGCGTTGGTGGCGGTGACGGTGTAGTTGGCCGCCGCGGTCTGCGACGTGGGCACGCCGGAGATGATGCCTGTGGTGGTGTTGAGGGAGAGTCCCGCGGGGAGTGCGGGTGCCACCGAGAACGCGGTGGGGTTGCGCCCGCTCCAGGAAGGCCCGTTTCCTGCGGCTCCGATGCCTGCGGTGAGGCTCATGGTGTCGAGGGCGTAGGCGAAGTTGAAGGTGGGCCCGACGGTGACGATGAAGCGGAGTCCGCGGACGAGGGTGTCGCCGGCTGCGCCGTAGACGGCGAGGGTGCGGTTGGTTCCGGTGGTGGTGTTGGTGGGCGTGCCGCTGAGCAGTCCGCTTCCGAGGTCGAGGGTGAGGCCGGGGATGCCGAGCTCGCCGTTGTTGTTGGTGATGGCAACGCCGGTGACCGGTCCTCCGGTGTACTGCAGGGGGAGGGAGATCGATACGCCGGTCTCCAGGCGGAGCGTGTCGCGCGGAGCATTGGGAGCGTTGTCGTCACCCGGGAGCAGGTAGTAAACCTGGGAAAGGGGAGTGCCGGCCGCGCCGGTTTGCGTTGCACCGAGAACCACTGCGGACGCGGTTGGCTTCTGGGTCTCGTAGTCGAGCTTGGCCCAGGAGGAAGGAAGAACCGCCCCGTTGATCAGACGGACTTCGTCGATGATGCCGCTCAAGCGCTGTCCCCAGTTCTTTTCCTGGGCGCCCAGAAGAACGCGCGAAGCTGCGCCGGTTCCGGGGTGAATAACGTGATTGGCACCACCGGAGGTGGTAGCCGTGGCACGTGTGCCATTGATGAAGATTTGGACCTTGTCGGCGTTTGCGGTTTCCGAATCGTCGATCCGAACCAGTACGTGATACCACGTGTTCAGTTCCGTCAGGTGGTTCGATGTGGACGTTACCGTGCGGCTGTCCGCGGAGCCATCCACCGAAGTACGCACCCGGATCACCCGGTTCGAGCTCACGGTTGCGACATTCACGGAGTAGCTGCGATGCCCGCCTCCCGCCTGGTAGCGATACTTCGAGAGAATGCCCTGTGCGTCGGACGGATTCGCATGCGTGGGGTTGACCCAGGCGGAAATCGTCATGTTCGGGTTCGCACCTCTGCCGTGCAGCAGTTCGTTGTTCTCCAGTGAGTCGACCCAGAAGCCGCTCGAGTTGCTGACGACCGGGGCATCGGCATTATGGCTGTTATAGTGACGCGCGGCTCCGATCACGCCGGGAACCGAAATCACACTATCATGCGCGGTAAAATTGAGCGCATTGCCGGTTGCGTCTTGTGGACCGGTTCCTTGGGCCTCTGTCATGTGCCAGACGCCGGTGAACCCGTTTGTCGGGTTGAACACCTGGGCTCCGTTCGAGCTGTCGGCAGCGGAACCGTTGCCCCAATACATGCGGAGGGTCGCGACGCTGTCGTTACCCTTGAGGCTGTCGACCAGCACGAAGATTGCCGCGGACTGGGTTCCGGCGTCCCATTGCACCGTCTGATGCGGAAGCCGGGTAGTGCCGTCGAGCTTGGTGAAGCGAATGCTGGCCCCGTTCGTGCCGGCCTGCCCTAAGATCGCCGACTCGGCGGCCCCCAGACGGACAAGCAGCGGGTAATTCGTCACATCCGTCGCGACATCGGCCCCACTGGGCGTCGTGTTGACAGCAATGTCCTTATAGAAGGACCACTGGCCATAGTCTTCCTGCGCGAATGCGAGGGAAGCCGACAACAGCAGACCTGCATACAGAGTCTTACGCATGTCTCTCTCCTTTTCCTGATTTGGCGGGTGAAAGCGGATCGGTGTCCGACAAGGGACTAATGTATCGCCGGATGCAGTTTTCATGTTCCTGAAAGCAATTAAAATCGCTGAAACGCCAAAATGGTCAAAAAAAATGAAAGAAGACGCTGGGCGATTTCATGTGAGGCCCGGATTTTCTACCGGACTCGTTTTTTTTCCAAAAACGCCCCTTTTAGTCTAAGAGGATGTTGTCAATCAGACGTGTTTTGCCAAAAAATACAGCGCAAGCCAGAATGGCAAGGTGGTCGACTTTCGAGATGGGGCCGAGCGTCGTCTGCGAAACCAGTTCGACATAATCGATGCGATCGGGAGCCGCACCGGCGAGTTCGGTCAGAACGACCTGTTTTAGGGTCTCGGCGTCCCGCTCTCCGCGTTCGTAAGCTTCGCGGGCGCGGGCGAGTCCCCGGAACAATGCGCTCGCACGTTCGCGTTCGTCCTCTGTCAAATAGGCGTTCCGGGAGGAAAGGGCGAGGCCCGAGGGTTCCCGCACGGTTTCGCCGAGCACGAGATCCACATCGAGGGAGAGGTCGGCAACCATTTTCTTGAGGATGAAGGCTTGCTGGATGTCCTTCTTCCCGAACCAGGCGCGATGCGGCTTTACCAGGTTGAAAAGCTTCAGCACCACCGTGCACACGCCACGGAAGTGGCCCGGCCTCGCGGCGCCGCAAAGATGTTCGTCGAGCCCGGTCACATCGACGTAGGTCGCGTGGTCGGCCGCATAGAAATGATTCGCCTCCGGCGCGAAGATCGCGTCCACTCCCGCGGCCTCGCACAGATCCGCATCGCGTTCAAAGGGGCGCGGGTAACGCGCCAGATCCTCGCTGGGCCCGAACTGCAATGGGTTCACGAAGATCGAGACGATCACCACGTCGCTTGCGGCACGGCACTCTTCGACCAACTTCATGTGCCCGGCGTGGAGCGCGCCCATCGTGGGAACGAAGCCGACGGATGCCGCAGGATCAAGGGATGCCCGCCACGTGCGAAGTTCCGGGACGGAGCGGAGGATCAACATGAGTGTACAGTTCGCAGTGTACAGTGGATCATCGAGGGATGCCGGACAGCTGTGTGTTTATTGTCCATTGCCCACTGTCCACTGATCAATGCTCTGCTCCTGGAGAGTAATACGTCACGCCTTCGGGAGCCTTGAGGATCTGGTCGAGCAGAAGGTTCAGGTCGTTGCCGTTTCGCACGAAGTCGATGTGATTCGTGTTCACGATCAACAGGGGAGACGCGTCGTAGTAATGGAAATAGGCGTTGTAGGCGTGGTTCAGCGCGTCGATGTAACCTTCGTCCATGTTGCGCTCGTAGTCGCGGTCGCGATGGCGGATGCGCTGCATCAAGGTCTTCGTGTCCGCCTGCAGGTAAACCACGTAATCGGGGCGCGGCAGTTGCCGCTCCATCAGTCCCGAAAGGCGCTGGTACAGCGTCATTTCGTTCTCATCGAGATTCTGCGTCGCGAAGATCTTGTCCTTCGCGAACATGTAATCGCTCACCACCTGCGGGCGGAACAGGTCCTGCTGCTGGAAGTAATCCTGGATCTGCCTGAAGCGCGAGAGCAGGAAGAAGATCTGTGTCTGGAACGCGAAACGATTCCGGTCCTTGTAGAAATCAGCCAGAAATGGGTTGTTTTCGAATTCCTCGAACAGGGTTTGCGCCCCGAGGCGCTCCCCCAGCAGGCGCACCAAGGTCGTTTTCCCCGCGCCGATCACGCCTTCGATCGCCACATAGCGCAACCGGTCGGGGAGGGAGGCCGCCGGGCCCGCCGGCAAAAGGCGGTATTCCCTGATTCCCGCCGCGCCCTCCTCCTCGCGCAGTCTTGCCAGCATGCGCGAAACGCTTTCCTGAAAGCCCGGCAGCACGGTGTCAGGCTCGAGTTCCGCCAAGGGCACAAGGACGAACTGGCGGCGCGGCACTCCGGGGTGGGGGAGAAACAGCCCGTCTTCCTGGAGGATTCCCTGTTCGTGCGCCAGCAGATCGATGTCGATTTCCCTCGGCTCCCAGCGGCCGCGTGGAATCCGTCCGATCAGGCGTTCCGTCTCCTGGCAGTATTCGAGCAGCTGGCGGGGATTCAGTACCGTGGAAAGCCGCACGCAAAGGTTCAGGTAAGGATCCTGCGGCCCGGGGCCCACCGGATCGGTCTCGTAAATCTTCGAGACCCGGATGTTTCCCGACGCGATCTCGCGCAGGCGTTCCAATGCCGAACGGAGGTGCGCCGCACGGTCTCCGACATTGCTACCCAGGGCCAGCCAGACCGTCTTGCCGCGTTGTGACATGGAGCCGCGAAGATAGAAAAGGAGGGGTTTCCTTCCGGGGAAATCCCCTGCAGGGGTTCGCCCGCCGGGCGTCCCCCCGCCTGTTTTCCCTTGCCGGACGGCAACCCCGGGGTTATATCTTTGCCAGCGTTGCGCGCACGGTGGTTTGCATCCGGCCCGTCACGTTTCCCGATTCCACGTTTTCAGGCTCCCGAAACCCCCGACCCGTTCGCGCGTTTTCGAGCCTTCCCCGCACGTTCAGGAGTTTCCCTTGGCAGGACGTCCCCGCAGCAGCAAGAAAAAGAACGCCCCCAGCGCCGAAGAAATCGCCGCGCTCGAAGAATCCGTCGCGGCGGAAGCCTCGCTCGACGGCGACGGCGCCGAAGGCGAGGAGGTCTCCGGCACCACGCTCCAGGAAGCCAAGAACCGCTGGGTCGAGCTCAAGCGCATGGGCATGAAGGAACTCGTGAACCATGCGCTTGGACTCGGCATTACCGAGCCCCGCATGCTGCGCAAGCAGGCGCTCATGTTCTCCATCCTCGAAAAGGAGAACGGTGGCGGCGACATTTACGCCGAGGGTGTTCTCGAGGTGATGGACGAAGGGTACGGCTTTCTCCGTTCGCCCGATCACTCCTACGTCGCGGGACCCGACGACGTGTACGTGTCCTCGACGCAGATCAAGCGCTTCGGCCTGCACACGGGCGATACCATCACCGGCATGGTGCGCGCGCCCAAGGAGAACGAGAAGTACTTCGCGCTGCTGCGCATCCAGAAGGCCAACGGCGACCCCGTCGAAAAGGTGCGCGAGCGCGTCACCTTCGACAACCTCACGCCGCTGCACCCCGACGTGGCCTTCAACATGGAGTACGACGCGAACGAAATCAGCACGCGCGTCATGAACCTGTTCACCCCCGTGGGGCGCGGCCAGCGCGGTCTCATCGTGGCGCCGCCGCGCGCGGGCAAGACCATCCTCCTGCAGAGCATCGCCAACGCCATCGTCAAGAACCACCCCGATGTGAAGCTCATGGTGCTGCTCATCGACGAGCGCCCCGAGGAAGTCACCGACATGCGGCGCAGCGTGCCCGCGGAAGTGTACAGCTCCACCTTCGACGAACCGCCCGAGCGACACATCCAGGTGTCGGGCATGGTCATCGAGAAGGCGCGCCGCCTTGTCGAGCATGGCCAGCATGTGGTGATCCTTCTCGACTCCATCACGCGTCTTGCCCGCGCGCACAACGTCGTCATCCCGCACTCGGGCAAGATTCTCTCGGGCGGCGTCGATGCCATGGCCCTGCAAAAGCCGAAGCGATTCTTCGGTTCGGCACGCAGCATCGAGGGCGGCGGTTCGCTCACCATCATCGCCACGGCACTGGTCGAGACAGGCAGCCGCATGGACGAGGTGATTTTCGAGGAGTTCAAGGGAACCGGCAACATGGAACTCATTCTCGACCGCAAGATCGCCGAGAAGCGCATCTGGCCGGCCATCGACGTGTTCAAGTCGGGCACGCGCAAGGAAGAGTTGCTCATGAACCCCGACGACCTGCGCCGCGTATGGGTTCTCCGCCGTTACCTGCAGGATCTGTCCCCCGTGGAGATCATGGAGTTCCTTTCGGAGAAGCTCAAGGGGACGAAGACGAACCGGGAGTTTTTGGATTCGATGAACGGGTGATACGCCGATTTTTGTAGAGGCAATAATTATTTGCCCCTACGTTCAACATGGGGTTATCATGAATTCAAAAATCGGTACGATCGGCTTCCTCGGGTTCGGGAACATGGGCGGCGCGGTGGCGCGCGGTGCCGTGGCTTCCGGGTTGGCTGCTTCAGGGGACATCATGGTGTTTGATCCCGGTCTGCCTGCGGATGCGCTTCAGGCCTCCGGATTCACGTCCGCGGATTCTGCCGAGGAAGTTTTCCGTGCAGCGGATGTCGTGATCATTGCAGTGAAGCCGCAAGTCTTCAAGGAGGCCGCGCCTGCCTGGTCGGAACTCGTTTCGGGATTGTCGGACAAGACCGTCATCAGTGTGATGGCCGGGATTCGAGCGGAAAAGTTGCGTGCCACGTTTCCCGGTTTTACGGCGGTACGTGTGATGCCGAACCTCGGCCTGTCCGTGGGTGAAGGCGCAACCGCAATCGCGATGGACGGAGTGGGAGAGGCTTCCCTCGATCTCGTTGAAGCGATCTTCAACTCCTGCGGCACCACCGTCCGTGTCACCGAAGATCAAATGGACGCGGTCACGGCCGTGTCAGGATCCGGGCCGATGTACCTCTTCGAGTTCGTCGGAGCCATGACCGAGGCCGGTGTGAAAGCGGGGCTCGCGCGCGAGACGGCGTACACGCTGGCTGTGCAGACTGCGAAGGGATCCCTGAAGCTGCTGGAGTCGTCCGGTGACGATCCCGCGACGTGGACAAAGCGCGTATGCTCGCCCGGTGGCACTACATTAGCCGCGCTCGGTGTGTTGGAGAATGAAGGATTCCACGGTATTCTGGAACGCGCGGTCGCGGCGGCGAAGAAGCGATCCGAAGAATTGTCCGGATAAATTACCGATAAACCCGGTAATCGATCTCCGGGAAGAGATTGTTCGTCAGCTCGAGATTCCGCAGGAAGCCCTCATCAATGCGGGCGGACTCGATCTCGCCCCCCAATCTCAAACCATTGTCGACATGAACCTTGGTGCGCTTCACGGCGTACTCTACCATCGTGCCAGTCTTCATGATGAAGGCCCAATCGGACGACTGCGCCAGCAGCAGCTCGCGGGCCATCTGGTTGCGCGCGCGCCGGTCGAGATCGCCCCCCGGACCGTTCCTCTCGGGCAGGTTCGCGATGGCGTGCATGCGGTCGGCGAGGTGATGGAGGTGCGGATAGATCCAGTCGTTGCTGCCGTTGAGCCACACGTCGGCATAGCCGCCCGCGCCCCAACTCGAGAAGGCGGGCTGGCTTTTCGGCGGGCCGGGATGCCGGTCGAGATAGTCGCGCGGCGATGCGAGCGAGACCTTGCGACCCTCCGTCAACACCTTGCGCATGACCGCGCCCAGAAAGCGCGGGCCCTCGTACCACCAGTGCCCGAAGAGCTCGGCATCATAGGGGCAGACGATGTTGGCGGGCGTGCCGCCGAGTCGCGAATCCAGCCAGTCGGCCTGCAGGTCGCGGTTGTAGAGAAAGTGTGACGCGTGCTGCTGCGTCGCTTCGAGCGCCCATGCCTCGACGTAGGGCTCCTTCTCCACGTTCTTGCCCGTGATGCGGTGGTACTTGATCCCCGTCATGGTACGCAGCCCCATCGGGTGGATGTAAGGCGCGATGTAGCCGAAGTCGAGGTCGAAACCGATGTCGCGGTAGAACTCGCGGTAGCGCCAGTCGCCGGGGTAGCCTTCCTCCGCGGACCACACGGCCTTGGACGACTCCGGGTCGCGGGCGAAGCAGAACACGCCGGCAGGGGTTTCCACGGGGGCATAACATCCCTTGGGGGAGGGGGGAAGCCCCTGCAATATTCCGTGGGTATCGGTGAAGAAGTAGTGGAGCCCCGCATTCTTCAGGTGCCGGTCGAGGCCGGGGTAATACCCGCATTCACCGAGCCAGATGCCTTGCGGGCTCACGCCGAAGTGCTTCTCGTGGTTGCGTGCGGCCACTTCGAGCTGGGCTTCCACCGCGCGCGGAGAGTGACGGAGGTTGGGCAGAAACCCGTGCGTGGCCCCGCAGGTGAGGATCTCGAGATTGCCGCGTTCCCGATAGTGGCGGAACCCGTTGAGGAGGTTACGTCCCAGCGCCTCGAACTTGAGGTGGCAGGCCTCGAAGCGGTTGCGGTACATCGCGGCCAGCGGCGCCATCCGGGTGTCGTGCTTGAGGCGGGAGCATTCCTTCTCGGCCAGCTCGCGCAGGCGGTCGAGATGGTTGGCGTAGCGTTCCTGCAGCAATCCGTCCGCCAGCATCTCGCACAGCGGTGGCGTCAGGCTCATGGTCACGCGGAAGGGGAGATTGTCCCGGGCCAATGCATCGAACTCGAGGAGCAACGGGATGTAGGTCTCCGTCATCGCCTCGTACAGCCACTCTTCCTCGAGGAAGCGGGCGTGCTCGGGGTGACGCACGAAGGGAAGGTGCGCGTGCAGGACGAAGTTGAGATACGCCATTGCGGGCTACTTGCGCGGGCCGCGTGCCTTGGGCGCGCGCCGGCTCCCCTGGGGTTTGGTCCCGAAGGAGGACGACAGCGAGTCGGGGCCCGCGAACTCGTGCAACTCCTTGCGGGGCGGCTTCGGGACGGGGATCCTTTCGACCGTGCCCTGTTCCGACGCGCCCATCGGGTGCGTTACGCGCAGGTGATAGTCGATCACGTCGTCCGCGTCCGCGCCCATGCCCTTGAGGCTCTTGAGGCGCAGGCGGGTCGTTTCCCAGGTTTCCGGTGCATCCGAAGGGTTCGAGACGAGGATGGGGATGAAGTGCCCGCGATTGCTCAACCAGCCGATTTCCACCTGGTAGGTGATTCCGGGGTAGGGGACCTTCATGTACCACTTGCGCGCGTCGAGTCGCACCGGCAGCACGGCGAAGTTCGTGTCGAGCAGTTCGCGCGCATCCCAGTTCAGGCGCATGGCCTCGCGGTAGTCGTCGTCCGCGCGCTTGGCCTTGGCGCTCTCGGCGAAGCGTTCCGGCGTGATCTCCCAATACGCGAAGAGGTAATCGGGATCCTTCGTCATCAACACGAGCCGGTTCTCCCCGTATGCGTCCGGGAGGTCGGGAATGCCGGGCGCGAAGCCGAACGCCTTTTCCACCGGACGTGCGGGGAAGGATTTCGGACGTGCGGGGCGCGGAGTTTTTTTCAGGGGGGCGACCGGTGAGGCCGGTTTCTGCGCTCGGGGTTTCCCCGCGGTCGCCACCTTGCCGGCGGCCTTCGCGGGCTTCCGTCCCGCCCCTGTGGGGCGGGTTGGTGTGGTGCGCGCTTTCAGCGCTTTCTCGGGGGAGGCTTTTTGGGGCGAGCTGCTGCTCGCCCTTACAGTTTTCTTGGCGACCTTCTTGACGATTTTCTTGACGGCCTTGGCCACCTTCGCGGCGGCCTTTTTCACGACCTTCTTGACTGTTTTCTTCGCCGCTTTTTTGGCCGCCTTCTTGGGAGCGGTCTTCGTGGGCTTCTGTCCCGTCCCTGTGGGGCGGGTTGGCATGGTGCGCGCTTTCAGCGCTTTCTCGGGCGAGCTGCCGCTCGCCCCTACGGCTTTCTTGACGGCCTTCTTGGCGGGTTTCTTTGCCGGTTTCTTTGCGGTCGCGCCCGGCTTGGGCGTTCCTTTGCGAGAAGTCTTCTTCATGGAACGCCCCCTTTGTTGTGGTGAGGTGTTATCTGCGCCGGCGTGCCGGTTGCCCCCAGACGCTGACCCCCACGACGGAGGCCGACACCTTCACGTAGTCTTCCTGGAAAAAGGTATTACCGTCATGGCTGCGGTGTCCATATTTCAGGGCGACATCGAGCTGGTGTCCGCGCGGACCCAAGGGCACGCCGGCCCCTGCGGTGACGTAGATCTCCGGAGTTTCACGCAGGTAGAGCACCTTGTGGCCCGCGCCGGCGCGCCATGCGGTGCGTTTCAAAGCACCGTCGAAAGGGCTTGAGGATCCTGCGAACTCGTATCCGATCCCGGCCTGCCAGGCCGGGTTGACGGCGCCGATCCGCTCCCAGTCCTCGTAGATGAAGTCGAAGGCCACGAGATGGCGGTCCGCCGCCTTCCAGCCGATGCCGGCGGCGAAGACGCGCGGCAGGTTACCGGTGGTGTCGGGCAGGGGGTCGGAGAGCAGTCCGCTCGTGCTCCGGGTCCGCTCCGAGGTCAGTTCGGCGGAATGGCTGTAGGAAAGGGCCAGGTCGACATGCGATGTCCGCAGGGTGGCTGAAAGAGTGGGGTAGCTTCCCAGATGGCTGATCTCGAGGGTATCGCCTTCGAGTTGATCCGCTTCGGGCGGGGCGATCCCGGAGAAATCCGCCGTGCGGATGAAGCGGTCGCGGCCCAGCGCGATGTTCTGGGAGACCCCCAGCGCCAGCCACGACAGCGGGGAGTACCCCCAACTCACTCCCAGCACGTACATGCCGCCTTCGGCGGTATACCGCTGTTCGGGTTGTGTCCCGCTTCCCGGATTGCGGGCTTCGAAATTGCGAAGGTGGGTTTGCTGGTAATAGGCGCCGAAGGTTCCGAAATTGCGGGTCTTGAACAGGGTCGCGAGCGTCGGAAACGTCCCCGTGGCCATGCGCGTCGAGTGGTCGTCGTCCCGCAGCCAGTCCAGATCGTTCTCGAGGGTCGCGATGAAGGCGGTCTTTTCAAAAAAGGCCGTGCGGCTCACGTTGAGCGGAACGAATCCGTGCGGGGTGACGGCCGCCAGGCCGCCTTCGCCCATGGCGCGCTCGCGCGAGCCCGATTGGGCGATGGGCATTCCGAAGCCTTCGGGGTGCACCGAGAGGGGAGAGAACTCCGCACGGGTATTTCCGGGCAGGATGGCGAGGACGGCGAGCGTGGCCGCGGCCAGCGTGCGGTGCGGGCACAGGGTCATTGCGCGGACTCCAGGGGGAAGAGGTAGACCTCGAGACCGACGCGCAGGGTGTCGTTCTCGCGCGGAAAGTCGATTTCACCGAAGACGGGGTAGGATACGCGGCGATGGCTGATGCCTCCGACCGTCGTGGTATCGAAGGCCGCGCGCTCGACGCCGCGGAGGAAGAGGTCGGGAACCACGGGGGCGCCGGGGCCTGCATTGCGGTTCAGCAAGGTACGCATGCCGCGGGTGGCCCGCACCCGCAGTGAGTCGCCCCCGGGGTTCCAGAAACGGCGCGTCAGCTGTTGATGCAGGGTGATCTCGCGACCCGTGGAGTCGAGGATGGCACGCGACTCGTTTACCTGCTGCGCGCTGAAAAAGACTTCGAGCGACGCGTTCTCGGCGGACGGGGTGAAACCGATGGTCAGCGGCAGCAGCCAACCCGATCTCCGGCGCAGGGTCAACTCGCGGCGGCGTTCATCGGGCGCGACGATGAAGGTATCCGCGGTTGAGGATTCGCGCGCCCAGCGGAACAGGACCTGGCGAAGCGCGGTGTCCACCGGATGCGCCCTGTAGGTCGCGAGCAAGGTATCGAGCGGCACGGAGGCGTAGGTGCCGCCGCCCAGCACGGGAAGGCGCAGGCTGTCGTCGAGTGCGAGCCCGATGCTTCCGAAACCCGCATCGTCGCGGTCGAGACTGTCGATGTCGGAACGCAGCTGCATGTCGAGGGCGTAGGGGCCGTCGACCCGCGCCAGTGAATCGGCAAGCGGCAGGCGGATGGCGGCGTAGGGGACGAAGAAACGGCGGTCGAATTCCCCGGACGGCGCGGAGGGCAGGGAAACCCCCATGCCTTGCAGGCGCGCCTCGATGCTGTCGAGCAGGCGCCCGCGATTCAGGCGGAGGTGCACCCCGCGCGAGACCCCGTAGAGCAGGGAGCGGGTCGAGGCGCCGGTGAACTCAACGGAGTAGTTGGTGGCGGGGGTGTTCGCGAAGCCGCTCCGGTACGGGACGAGCAAGGTGCCCACGCTGCCGAGGCTGTCGGGATTGTGGCGGCCGAGCCAGAGCCCCGTGGCGTAGCGCCTGCGGTCGGCATCGCGCAGGCCGATCGCGCGCAGGTCGAACCTGAAGAGCCCGGAGTCGGATTCGGTCAGCGGCGAGAGCTCGAGATAGATCATCCAGTTCGAGGTGGTGTCGGTGCGCAGGCGCTCGTGCAGGTTGGGAAGCGCGAATGCCTGCGAGGAATCTTGCGCGATTCCGCTGTCGGGGTAGGCCGCGGAGGGAGCAACGCGGATGGTGTCGCGCACGCGGTGGGCCAGGGGAAAGGTCGAGAACGGCACGGGCTGAAAGAGGGCGCGACGGTGGTATGCATTCAGGGTATCGCGGTAGGCTTGCCCGCTGCCGTTCCAGGCGAAGGTTTCCACCAACAACGCCAGCGAATCGCGTCCCTGCACCGACTCGCGCAGGAACCTGCTTCCGACGACATTCGCCAACGGGATCGCGGACAGTCGCAGGTGCACCCCGTTCGCGAGGCTGTCGCGCTGCGAGCGTGTTCCGACCTGGAAGCCCAGGCGCGCCCGCGCAACGTGGTCGCTCTCGCGCCCGACGACAAGCAGGGATTCACCGAAGTGATTGAGGGGGATTTCGGT
This sequence comes from Fibrobacteria bacterium, assembly GCA_050486505.1. GTDB lineage: Bacteria > Fibrobacterota > Fibrobacteria > UBA11236 > UBA11236 > UBA11236. The sequence goes on from JBJHDK010000022.1 coordinate 12,777, forward strand.
GGCGAACACGCTGTCGACGGGGAACGAGGGGAAGTCGAGATGGTAGAGGGGGGCGCCGAGCCTGATTCCGCGCTCCGCGTCGAGGTATCCGAGGCCGGCCTGGCCGGGGCTTTGGCCGCAGCCGGCCAGAAGGCCGACAGCAAGGAGCGCGCAGGCCGCCTGCGCGGGAAGACGGGCGCGTGAACGCGCCGGGCGGGAACAGGAATTCATGCAGTCATCTCGCGGAAAGAAGGGCAAATATACACAGGAGGGAGCGTCGCGCCCTCGCGTGCCGCGCTCTTTCGCGCGTGCGCCCGCTTTCCTACCTTGCGCGCCCATGAAACCGTTCTCCGCACGCTTCCGGGGCACCCGGGCGCACTCGACCCACTCCCTCGACGAAGTTCTCTACCGTGACGCGGAAGGCGGCCTGCTCGAGGTCGAACACGACATGGAGGCGCTGCGCCAGACGCCTCCCGACGAGTGGAGGGCGCTCTTCGAGGCGCGGAGCGGTTCCCATCGCTGGCCCTTCGCCTCGGGCATCTGGGGCAAGAAGGAATGGGTTCTCCCCGAGATCGATGACGAGGACATCGTGTCCCTCAACGAGGGGTGGACCAACCTTTTTTACGCGCGGCGTCTCGGTGAGCAGCTTGGGTTGAAGGACCTGTGGGTGAAGCTGTGCGGCAACAGCCACACGGGCTCATTCAAGGATCTTGGCATGACGGTGCTGGTTTCGCAGGTGAACCGCATGCGGAAACTGGGAATGCCGATCAGGGCGGTTGCCTGTGCCTCCACGGGAGACACTTCCGCGGCGCTGGCCGCCTACTGCGCCGCCGCGGGGATTCCGTCCGTCGTGTTTTTGCCCAGCGGCAAGGTCAGCGTGGCCCAGCTCATCCAGCCCATCTCCAACGGGTCGATCGTGCTTTCGCTCGACACCGATTTCGACGGCTGCATGAAAATCGTGCAGGAAGTGACGCAGGACAAGAGCCTGTATCTCGCCAACTCCATGAACTCCCTGCGCATCGAGGGGCAGAAGACCATCAGCTTCGAGATCTGCCAGCAGTTCGGCTGGGAAGTCCCCGACGTGCTCGTGATCCCCGGAGGAAACCTCGGCAACGTGTCGGCCCTGGGCCGCGGCTTCGACATGATGCTGGAACTCGGCCTGATCACGAAGCGCCCCCGCATCGTGGTGGCCCAGGCCGCCAACGCGAACCCCCTCTTTCTCGCCTACCAGCGCGGCTTCGACAAGCTGGAACCCGTCACCGCGAAGAAGACGGAGGCGTCGGCGATCCAGATCGGGAACCCGGTCAGCTACGAGCGCGCGGTGAAGATTCTGAAGCAGTACAACGGCGAAGTCTATGAGGTGACCGAACAGCAACTCGCCGACGCGGCGCATCGCGCCGATTTGACGGGCCTGTACTGCGATCCTCACACCGGGGTGGCCCTGGGCGCGCTGGAACAGATGGTGGCGGCGAAGCGCGTCGATCCCGGCGAGCGGGTGGTGATCGTCTCGACCGCGCATGGGTTGAAATTCTCGGAGTTCAAGACGCGGTACCACAAGCGGGAATTGGCCGGAGTCGAATCCACGTACGCGAATCCGGTCGTTCGCTGCGCCGCCGATGTCGGCATGGTGCAGGATGCGCTGGCGAAGAGGCTGGGGAATTGAGTTATGAGTTATGAGTCGTGAGTGATGAAACAAGATGAGGCTTCATCTTTACCCGCAACTCATAACTCACATAACTCATAACTCATCCCTACTCCTCCAGAATCTCGATCAATTCCCCCTCCTCCAGTTCATCGCCCCAGTCATCCCATTCCTGGCCGGTCGTTGTGTCGGGTGTCGTCGTGTCGCGCGCAGGACGCCCGGGGACGTAGGGAGAAGGGTAGTACTCGCGGGAGGCGCGGGGGCGTTCCTCGCGCGGGCGGAAGTTGCGCCCGTCGAAGTTGGGAAACGCCGGAGTGAATTGCAGAGCCACGCGATGGCTCTCGTCGAGGTACGGATGCGCGGCGAAGGCGTAGTCGATGCCCACGATGTTGCGCCAGTTGTAGCCGATGCCCAACCGCGCCGAGGAGGACCAGGCCGCAGGAGCAAGTTCGTCGAAGCCCGCGCGCAGGCTCAGGCCGAAGTCGAAGTTGAACTCCGCGCCGACGCTCGCGGTGCGCAAGGCCGCTGCGGGAGACGTGAGGGCCCGCTCGCCGTCGAGGTGGCGTGATGAGCGGCCGCCTTCCTGCAGCAGTCCGCGGGTTTCGATGCCTGCCTGAAGTGCCCCGTAGAAATAGGGAACATCCCAGCGTCCGGCAGCGAACAAGGAAGCCTCCGGAGCTTCGTATTCCGCGTGCCCCGACTCCCAGCGTGCCATCGAAGGGACGAGGCCCCGCACGTGCGTGCCGAAGCGGTAGCGCCGGTCGAAAGTGTATTGAGCCATGGCATCGGCCCGCAGGCCCATCCCGGTCTGGTCGAGTTGGCGGCGCAAAAGATGCACGGAACCGCCCACGTCGAAGGCGCCGAAGCGCCGGGCCATGGAGCCGGTGACCACCCAGTCGGAGGTCGTGAACAGGCCGTCGGGTGTCGCGCTGACAGGACCCGGAGTCTCGACGCGGTGTTCCACGTCGGCGACGGCATAGCGTGCCACGCCGAAGCCGAGCGTCCCTTGCGCGTGCCAGGGCACGAGGACGGCGAAGTTGTCGAATGTGGCCAAGCCGAACTGCTCGGCATGCGCGGTGGAAAACGTGAAATGGTCGACGTCGTTCATCGATGCGGGAGCGTTGACGACGGCGTCGGCTCCCTGCGCGAACCCGGCCCGGCTCAAGGCCATGCCGTGGTGGCGCGCCCCGAACCCTTCGTCGGCGGTGAGGTTCACGCCTGAAACCCGCTCAAAGGCATCGACGGAGAACGCCGCTGCGAGCAGGACAGGCACGATGAGGCGGGCAGGGCGTGGCGCGGGCATCGGGGGGAAGGTACAAAGAGAGTGTAGAGTGGACAGTATACAGTGAACAGTGGGCAATGCGGTATTAATCAATAGGGGGGGCATGGTATGAGTGTTTTTGCTTGGCATGATCGATCTTGAAGATATCCCATAACCGCCTCCGGTCGATCACTGTCCACTGCTCACTGTACACTGTCTACTTACCTTTCACCCCCGTATGAACCCGTCCTATCCCATCCCCACCGTCGGCGGGTTGTTGCGCGATGCGGAGGGTGCTGTGTTGCTCGTGCGCACGCGCAAGTGGTCCGATTTGTGGGGGATCCCCGGTGGCAAGGTTGAGATGGGGGAATCCCTGCAAGACGCGTTCCTCAGGGAACTCCGCGAGGAAACGGGTCTTCGCGCGGAGAACCCCATGCTGGTCATGGTGCAGGAGGCGATCAACCATCCCGAGTTCCACCGCCCCGCGCACTTCGTGCTGATCAATTATGTTGCCGATGTTTCGGGCGCGCGGCCCCCGGTCACGCTCAACGACGAGGCGTACGACTTCGTCTGGACGTCCCTCGCGGAGGCCCTGCGCATGGAGCTTAACGGTCCCACGCGCACGCTGCTCGAAAAGATCCGTGACGAACGGAAGAAAGGAAACACGGTTTGGATACGCTGAGCATCCGCGACCTGCGCATCTCCTGCATCGTCGGGGTGTATCCCGATGAGCGCAAGCGCGAGCAGGACATTTTCGTCGACATCGACATGCATTTCGACTTCGCGCGCGTCGCGGAGTCGGACCACCTCGCCGACACGGTGGACTACACCGACGTCGCCGTCGATCTCGCCGACTTCGTGCGCGCGGAACGTTTTCAGATCATCGAGACGCTGGCGCGCCGCGCGGCCGCGCGCATCCTTGCCCGGCATCCCGTGCTGACGAAGTGCCGCCTCGTCATCCGCAAGCCCGCGGCCGTGCCGCACGCGCAAGGCGCGGTGGTCACGGTGGAGCGCGTGCGGGAGCCGGCATGAAGACGGCGCTGGTCACCGGCTCGGCGCGCCGCCTTGGCCGCGAGATCGCCCTGCGGCTGGCCGCCTCCGGCTACTTCACCTGCGTCCACTATCGCGGGTCGCGCGCTGCGGCCGACGGTGCGCTCAAGGCGATCCGCAAGGCGGGCGGCGACGGCGCGGTCGTCAGCGGAGACCTCGGAAGCCCCGAGGGCGTGCGCGAGATCGTCGCGGGAGCCCGGGCCGCCCTGGGTTCGAAATTCCGGCTCGACGTTCTCGTCAACAACGTGGGGATCTATCCCACCGGCCCGCTGGAGGGTTTCGACCCCGACAGCTTCGACGAAGTGCTGCGCGTGAACCTTTCGGGCTGCCATCGCCTCATTCAGATGCTGCACCCGAACCTGCGCAAGGGCGGAAGCATCATCAACATCGGCTACGCGGGCATCGACAGCCTCACGGCCACCACGCACAACACCGCGTACATGATTTCGAAAAGCGGCCTGCTCATTCTCACGAAGTCGCTGGCCATGGCACTCGGGCCGCGCGGCATCCGCGTCAACATGGTCTCGCCGGGCATCCTCACCAACAGCGTCGAGCTTCCTGACGATCCTGCCGACTTCATTCCCATGGAACGCCTCGGCACCACGGGAGAGGTCGCCGACGCGGTGGAGTTCCTTGTCGGCGACAAGGCCCGCTACATCACGGGGGTCAACCTCGACGTGGCGGGCGGGTACCACCTGGCGTTGCGGTCGTTGGAATCAACCGCCCCGCGTGTGTCCACACGGCGTCCCCGGACACAGGGCTGACCATGCAGCGCACCCCAGGATCCCCCCTCCTCTCCGGATACATCGAGGGATACTACGGGCGCCTGCCGACCTTCGAGGAACGCCTCGGCATCGTGTGCAAGCTGCGCGAGATCGGCGCCGGGCACTATCTCTACGCGCCCAAGGAAGATCCGTACCACCGGCAGGATTGGCGCGCGCCGTATCCGGCCGCATGGCGCGCGGAGTTCCGCGAGTTCGCATTGCGGTCCCGCAGGCTCGGTGTGCGCGTGGTGCCCGGTATCGCTCCGGGGCTGAGCTATCGCTATCACAAGCTTGAGGACTTCGACGCGCTGCATCGCAAGCTCGCGTCGCTTCTCGTGCCCGGCTGCGACGAGGCCGCGCTGTTGATGGACGACATCCCCGACGCGCTGCCCGAAGGCGATCGTAACGCGTTTCGCTCTCTCGGTCACGCGCACAGCATCGTGCTGCGCAAGCTGTGGGAGCGCCTGCGGAAGCGTGGCTTGCGCCGCTTGTGGTTCTGCCCCACGGTGTATACCGAACGCTTCGCGGGAGGCCGGCTGACCGACTGCGCCTATCTGCAGGACCTTGTCCCCGCGCTCGTCCCCGGCGTCGAGTTGATGTGGACCGGGCCCGAGATCGTTTCACCGTCGTATCCCGCCCGCGGGCTGGTCGCGCTGCGCAAGGTGACGGGTGTCCGTCCCGTGTTGTGGGACAACCTTTATGCGAACGACTATTGCCCCGGCAAGATCTTCCTCGGCCCGTTTCACGACCGCCCTGCGTCGCTGCGCAACGCGACGCGCGGGCTTCTGCTGAATCCCACCGGGTTGCATCACACGGACATGTTCCATCTGGAGTTGTTGGGGGGATTTTTGCGCGGCGAGCCCTCCACAAGGGTCTGGAAGCAGGCGCTGCGCGCGCACGGCGTTCCCGGGGAGTTCCTCGCGGTCGCCCCGTTGCTTGCGTCTCCCTTCACCCGCATGGATGCGAAGGCCTTGGGCCCCGCGAAGGTGCGCGCGTTCAGGGGCGCCCTGAAGCCGCTGCTGTGGGAGTGGAAATCGCCCCTGCAGCGCGAGTGGTACCCGTACCTCTACGCGCTCGATGGCGACCTGCGCCTGTTGCAGGGAGGCTCCGACGCACCGGACGAGGCGTGGATCCGGAAGAAGTATTCGATGCCGATGGAGATGAGATTGAGGAGACAGGTAACAGGTAACAGGTAACAGGCGCGGACGGTGTATCGGGACCGGAACACCAGGGGGCGGTCACGGCACTCGACCTGCGACTCCCAATCAAAAAAAGCCCTGCGGATTTCCGCGGGGCTTTTTTGTTCCATCCCCGGTCGGGGGTGGAGAGTCAGTTCTCGATCGAGAGCAATTCGACGTCGAAGATCAGCGTGGCATTCGGGCCGATGTCGCCGCCCGCGCCGTGCTCGCCGTAGGCGAGGTCGGAGGGGATGAAGAGCTTCCACTTCGAGCCGACGGGCATGAGCTGCAGGGCTTCGGTCCAGCCGGCGATCACGCCGTTGACCGGGAAGGTCGCGGGCTGGCCGCGCTCGACGGAGCTGTCGAAGACGGTGCCGTCGATGAGCGTGCCCGTGTAGTGCACCTTCACGACGCTGGTTTCACCCGGGATCTCGCCGGTGCCTTCCTCGATCACCCTGTACTGCAGGCCGCTGGGCAGAACGGTGACGCCGGCCTCGCGGGCGTTCTGCGCGAGGAATTCTTCGCCCTTGCGCTTGTTCTCGACGCGGCGGGAATCCTGGCGATCCATCATTTGCTGCTGGAAGGCCGTCATGATGGTTTCGATCTCATCGTCGGTGAGGCGCGAATCGAGACCGGCAAGCGCGTCCTTCATGCCGAGGCGAAGCTTGTCGACATCGATGAGCTCGACATCGAGGCCCTGCTGGCGGAAGTTCTGGCCGATGTTCTGGCCGATGATGTAGCTGACCTTGTCTTTCTGGGTTTCGAGGGCGGCGTTTTCTCCGCCGCAGGCGACCAAGGCGACTCCGGCGATGACGGCACCGACCGTGAACTTCAACGATTTCATGTTACGACTCCTTCGATGGACGGGGGATCCCGGCCGGGGGTTGAAGGGGGGGAAGGTATAAAAAGTGGGCAGTGGACAGTGAACGGTGAACAGTAGGAAGTGGGAAGTGGGAGCCGTAGGCACGAGGTCGCCATAGGCGAACGAGTCAATGGGAAACAGGAATGCCGATACTCGTTTTGTCCAGACCGTCCATACTGTCCAGGCAGTCCATTGCACCGATTTACCCAATTCTGGATATGCCTGTCTCGGTGCCGCGGTTATCTTTTGCGGGAAATTCCATCAGCGGAGGCTGTTTTGCAGCGAGAGAACATTACCAGCGGGTCGAAGTGGGAACCGGTTTTGGGATACTCCCGGGCCGTGAAGGTCGGGAACATGGTGTTCGTGGCCGGGACGACGGGCGCGGATACTGAAGGCAAATTCGCCCCGGATGCGGGTGCCCAGGCGACGCAGGCGTTGAAGAACATTCTTGCCGGCCTGGAGAAGGCCGGAGCGAAGGCCGCCGATGTGGTGCGCACGCGCATCTTCGTGACCGACATTTCGCAGTGGGAGGCTGTCGGCCGCGCCCACGGCGAGGTCTTCGGCGAGATCCGCCCGGCGATGGCGATGGTCGAGGTGAGCAAGCTCATCGACCCGGCCATGCTCGTGGAGATCGAGGCGGACGCCGTCATCACCGGATGACGGATTCATTCTTTGTGATCGTTGCGTTCTTTCGCGACAATTAAAGCGAAGAGTGGTCACAAAAGAGCACAGAGAGAACAAAGGAAAACACGCGTGAACGTTTCTTCCCTTCGTGCCGCCGTCGATGCCCTGGAACGCAAGGGCTGGCTGCGGCGCGTCACGGAGGAGGTGGATCCCGATCTCGAGATGGCGGAGATTCACCGTCGCGTGTACGACGCGGGCGGTCCCGCGGTGTTCTTCGAGCGGGTGAAGGGTTCGCCCTTTCCCGCGGTCTCGAACCTCTTCGGCACGCGTGAACGCGCGCTCTTTCTGCTCGGTGATGGCGTGAAGCGTGCGCGGGCCCTGGCCGACCTCAAGGCCGATCCCGCGTCGGCGCTGCGCAGTCCCCTCAAGGCCCTGAAAGCACTCGCGACCGGGTGGGGGGCCCGCACCGGGCTGCCCCTGCGCGTCCCCAACCCTGCGGTGATCGCGGGGAACACCCCCCTTTCCTCCCTTCCCCAAATCCGTTGCTGGCCCAACGATGGCGGAGCCTTCGTGTTGTGGCCACTCGTCTACACCGAGCATCCCGACCGGCCCGGCCTGTTCAAGTCGAACCTGGGCATGTACCGCATCCAGCTTTCGGGGGGTGAGTATGCACTCGACCGTGAAGCCGGCATGCATTACCAGATCCACCGCGGCATCGGCGTGCACCATCATGCGGCGCTGCAACGTGGGGAGAAACTCAAGGTCAGCATTTTCGTGGGCGGGCCTCCGGCGCATATTCTCGCGGCGGTGATGCCGCTGCCCGAGGGCTTGCCCGAGGTGCTGTTCGGCGGCGTGCTGGCGGGGCGGCACTTTCGTTACGCGCGCCGCGACGGGCACCTGCTCTCGGCCGATGCGGATTTTTGCATCACGGGCACGGTGGAGCCGGGGCGCATGAAGCCCGAGGGGCCGTTCGGCGACCATCTCGGCTACTACAGTCTGGCGCATGATTTTCCCGTGCTGACGGTGGACAAGGTGTGGCACCGCAAGGATGCGATCTGGCCGTTCACCGTGGTCGGCCGTCCGCCGCAGGAGGATGCGCAGGTTGCGACGCTCATCCACGAGATCGCCGATGGCGCTTTGTCGGCGGAGATCCCCGGGCTGCGTGCGGTGCATGCGGTGGAGGCGGCGGGCGTGCATCCGTTGCTGCTCGCGATCGCGGAGGATCGTTACGCGCCGTTTTTGCCGGAGTCCGAACGCAAGCCGCGCGAGCTGCACACCACCGCGCACGCCGTCCTCGGCTATGGGCAGATGTCGCTGGCGAAGTATCTCCTGCTCGCGGCGCACGAGGATGATCCGAAGCTCGACATCCGCGACGTGAACGGGTTCCTGACGCATGTGCTGCGCCGCGCCGATTGGCGGAAGGATTTGCATTTCACCACGCGCACGACGATGGACACGCTCGATTACAGCAGCGGGGCGCTCAACGAGGGTTCGAAGGTGTACGTGGCCGTGTCCGGTGCGCCGCGGCGCGAGTTGTCCTCCGAAATCCCGCGCGCGCTGCTGGACGCGTGGCCCGAGGGTTGGTCGAAGCCGCGTTTGGTGATGCCGGGGGTGCTCGCGTTCGGCGGCCCTCCCGCCGTGGGGGACCAGGCCTTGTCCGCGACGGTGGAGGGGGACATGGAGCGCGTGACCGCGCTCCTGCGCGACGCCGGGCTGTGCGGTTCTCCCGGACTCGATGGCCTTCCGTTGTGGATCCTCTGCGACGACCCGGGTTTCGCCGCGGCGTCGCTCGACAACTTCCTTTGGGTGACGTTCACGCGCTCCGATCCCGCGCGCGATGTGCACGGGGTCGATGCGTTTGCGGCGGACAAGCACTGGGGCTGCCGCGGTCCGCTCGTCATCGATGCGCGGGTGAAGCCGTGGCATGCACCGGTGCTCGAGGCCGATCCCGACGTGGCGAAGAGGGTGGAGGCCTTGGCGGCGACGGGGAGCTTGAAAGGGTTGTTTTAGACGCCGTGGGTTTCGAGCCGAGACGGGGGTGAGGGAATACACCTTGGCGATCCGGATGGTGGTTTTGAGGTCGTCCGCTACGCGGACGGCCATTTCGGCGCCGTTCCCCATAACACGTGACCCACACTGATCGCTATGACGATCAATCAGGCTCATCGGTCAGTAATCTCAAAAACACCCTCGGAGTCACAATCGGAATCCCCTCGACGTCCTTGATCGCCAGCAAGTCCTCGTCACCGGAAACGATATAATCGGCACGCGCGGTCAGGGCGCACGAAAGAAACTTGTCATCATGTGGGTCGCGACATAGCGAGACTTGCCTGCGAGGGGAAACTATGCGAAGCCTGGCGTGTATGAATTCCAGCCAGTCTTCGAGTACCGGAACGGGGCGCTGTCGGTTTTTGTGGCGTAATACCCGTTGATATTCGTCCAGGATCAAGGATGACGCGAAGGCTTCGAAACGACTCAACGCCCATTGTTCCAGGACAAGCAATGGCGTGCCGCCCCAGAAGATTCCCGATACGACCACGTTCGTGTCAAGCACGCCCCTCACGTCGAGCCTCTTGAATCATCTTCTTGAGATCCGACTTTTTGAGACCCACCTCGCGTGCGTACTGCCTGGAATTTTTCGCCATGCGCGCGAACGCTTTCATGTCGGGTTCCGGCACCGGCTGCAGCATGACATTCGCACCGTCGGTCAGAACCAGCAATTTTGCGCCTGGCATCAAACCGGCGGACTTGCGAATGGTGTTCGGGATGACGACCTGACCTTTCGTGGACAGGCTGGTTATCGCAGTCGTTTTCATGGGATTTCTCAAAGTAAGAATGTCTTACCTTAAGATACATCTCTTCCTCCTCGTCGGGTGATGAAACCGTGGAGGGAAATATCGGTGAAATTCCGAAATCTAGTCGTGACGGCGGTCACATCTCCGGACATGCGACACAAAAAACTTCGCAGCTTTCTTTTCGTTGACCGGCCTTCGCCGGGGCTGGCGCGAGGTAACAGACGCCCATTTCGCTTTCGTCCCCACAAAAAGGCCCCCGACGTCGAAACGCCGGAGGCCTTGCTTGTTCGCTGCTAACTGATCCATGACTGCTGAAACCTCACACCCAACTCGCCCGGTAATCCTTCGCATACCTCGCGAAGTTCCCGGGTTCGCGGCCGAGGATGTCCTTCACCGCGCTCGTCGTCACCGCGGAATACCCCGCCTTCAGGAAGCCGAGGATGAGCAACAGGAAGTCCACATAATCGGCCGGCAGGCCCGCGCCGAGCAGGACTTTCTTCAACTCCTCGGGATCCGCGTCGGTGAACGACACCGGCTTGCCGATCTCCTTCGCGATGATCGCCGCCACCTCCCCGTGTGTCAGGGATTCCGGGCCCGTCAGTGTGAACGCCTTGCTGCTGTGCGTGTCGTCGGTCAGCAGCCTGACGGCCACCGCCGAGATGTCGCGCGCGTCGATGAACCCGGTTCTGGCGTCGCCCACCGGCAGGCGGATGGTCCCATGTTCCTTGATCCCATGCGCCCAGAAGGTGTTGAAGTTCTGCATGAACCAGTTCGGGCGGATGATGTTGAACGGCACGCCCTGGCGCGCATCCGCATCCAGCGGGCCATGGACCTGTTGCGCGCGACCGAGGATTCCATGGAACGGATCGCGGAGCGTGTGGGCTACGGGGATCCCTTCGTCTTTTCCAAGGCGTTCAAGCGCATCCAGGGGATTTCCCCCCGGGAGTACCGTGGGATGGCGCGGGCCGCCTGAGGTCCTTCCGTGCGGCGACGCTCGCCGGAGTCGATCTGGTCACGACCTGATCACGTCCTGACCGCTACTCACACAACAAGCGCATCGCGGACTCAAGTTCTTGCCGCCAGCCGAGCAGACGGAAATATCCGTTCGCCCCGTCTTGCCTGAAGAAACGCCCGATGCCGTGGGCGAGGAAGTCCCCGCGAATGAAGTCGCCTTCCTCGAAGTTCTCTCCCGAAAGGTGCACCAGCGCCACGAAGCCGTCCTCCGCGATCACGATCAGCCCGCCGGGGCGGCAGACGTGCTCGTAGGCGACGATTCCGCGGCTCGACGCGTCCGCCAGCAGGGGGAGGACGAGGCACAAACCCAGGACGACCTCGCGGATGCGGAGCATGCCCCAAACATAAATCACCGCATCCTTCGGGAATCCGCGCTTTTCCGCATTTCCGCGCATCGAGTGCCGCATGCCCCGACTCTTCGCGATTCCTACTTTTACCCCCGCAATGACCCAAAAAACCGCCGGAGCCGTGCTCCCCGAAAATCCGCCCTACCTGACCGAAGGCGCCACCCGCTTCGCCCCCGCCCGGCGCAAGACCATCCCCGTGCGCGTCGGCAACCGCGTCATCGGCGGGGACAACCCGATCCTCGTGCAGTCGATGACCACGACCAACACCAAGGACATCGAGGCCACCGTCATCCAGACGCTCGAGTTGTGGAACGCCGGCTGCGAACTCATCCGCATCACCGCGCCCACCGCCAAGGATGCGGAGTGCCTCAAGGAAATCGTCGCCAAGGTGCGCGCCGCCGGTTGCGACGCACCGATCTCGGCGGACATCCACTTTCAGCCCCGCGCCGCGCACGAAGCCGTGAAGTGGGTCGAGAAGGTGCGCATCAATCCCGGAAACTTCGTCGACTCCAAAGCCGCCGGCGCCATGAAGGAATACGATGACGCCTCGTTCGAGCGCGGTGTGCAAAAGGTTTACGACGCCTTCGCTCCGCTGGTGCGCGAGGCGAAGGCGCGCGGCGTGGCCCTGCGCATCGGTACCAACCACGGTTCGCTTTCCGATCGCATGATGTGGAAGTTCGGCGACACCGTCGAGGGCATGGTCGAGTCCGCGCTTGAATACCTGCGCGTGTGCGAGGCCGAGGATTTCGACCAGATCGTGTTCAGCATGAAGAGCAGCAACCCGCGGGTCGCGATACAGGCGTACCGGTTGCTCGCCCATCGTCTGGAGGCGGGGGGACACAAGCCTTATCCCTTCCATGTCGGGGTCACCGAGGCGGGCGACGGCGAGGACGGGCGGCTCAAGTCGTCCGTCGGCATCGGCGCACTGCTGCGCGACGGGCTGGGCGACACCGTCCGCGTTTCCCTCACCGAGGATCCCGTGCAGGAAGTCCCGGTCGCGAAGGCGCTGATCAAGCTGTGCGACACGACGAAGATCGCGGCTGTCCCCGCGATCGAGGAGTCCGTGTCGTTTTACAACTACGCACGCCGCGAGACGGAACCGGTGACGGTCTCCACGCAGTTCGGCGACCTCGTGGTAGGCGGTCGCGAACCCATCGCGGTCGGCATCGTCGATCCCGGCGCGGAGGCGTTGCCCAAGGGTGATCGCAAGGCGGAATGGGTAACGGGCGTGTCGTGGCCGGTCATTGATACGGATGGTGCCAATGTAGGGGCAAATAATCATTTGCCCCTACAACCCGGCCATGACACCGTGGAAATCACAATCCGCGACATTGCCGCCCTGGACGCGGTTCACCTCCCTGACGGCGCCGTCCTCTGGTCCTGCGACCCGTCCGCGGCCAACCTGCCAGGCATGTACCGCCATCTCGCCGCCTGGCTCGACCGGCAGAGCCGCGGGGACCTCGTCGTGCTGCGCGACCGCACCGACGGCACGCCCGAGGGCAACATGGCCGTGGCCGCGCGTCTCGGCTCCATTCTCGCGGACGGCATCGGCGATTTGATCCACGTCGACAGCGCGGCGGGCGCGAAGCCCTCGCTCAATCTCGCCTACGACATCCTCCAGGCGGCCGGCGTGCGCCGCAGCAAGCCCGAGTACGTGGCCTGCCCAGGCTGCGGGCGCACGCTTTTCGACCTGCAAAGCACCACCCAGCGCATCCGCGCCGAAACCGCGCACCTCAAGAACATCTCCATCGCGGTGATGGGCTGCATCGTGAACGGCCCCGGTGAAATGGCCGATGCCGATTTCGGCTACGTCGGTGGCGCGCCCAACAAGGTGAGCCTCTACGTGGGTCGCGAATGCGTGCAGAAGAACATCCCCGAGGACGAGGCCCCCGAGGCGCTGGTCGCATTGATCAAGGCGCACGGGCGGTGGATTGACCCATGATTACATGTAAGGGCGAATAATTATTCGCCCCAACACCACCGCCAGGTAACGCCGTGCCACCTTTTATAGTCGTCCTCTCCAATCCCGAAACCCCCGAGAACATCGGGTTCGTCGCGCGTTCCATGCAGGCCTATGGCGTGACGGAACTGCGTCTCGTCGGCATCCCGAAAATTCCTGACGACCCCAAGGCCAGCAAGGCCTGGTGGACGACCTGCGGGGGGGAGGACGTGCTGCGCCGGGCGAAGTACTACCCAGACGTGGCCGCCGCCGTGGCCGATTGCGCGCAGGCGCTGGGGTTCACGCGCCGGGTGCGCGATCGCTCGCAAAGGCTGTACGACTTCGAGGCCGTGTTGAACCGCAATGCGGGAACGCTCGACAGGGCGCACCCGCACTACGATCAGCTCCCGCTTTTTCCTTCACATTCCCCCGAACCTTCCGCGACCACGGAGGACGCCCCCACGACGCCCCTCCCCAAAACCGCACTCGTCTTCGGCTGCGAGTCGAAGGGACTCTCGCATGAAGAAACGCTGGCGATGACGCACTTGGTGTGCATCGCGCTGGCGGCCGAAGGCATGAGCCTCAATCTCTCGCACGCGGTGACGGTGGTGCTGCACGAGCTCACCTCCGGGAGCATCAAGGGTGTGCCGTGGAGCCACCCGCAAGCCGGGCCGGCCGCGACGCTCGAAGAGTCCGACGCCGCGCTGGGGGAATTCATCGATGCGCTGGATCGCACCGGGTACCTGGCCAAAGGGGGGAAGGAATCGGCACGGAGCGAGAAAATGCGCGTGCTGTGGAACCGCCTGCGGCCCACGAAGCGCGAGATCGACTTCATCCGTGGCGCATTGAAGGCGCTGGCGGGCATTCCCTCCAAACGCGTGGCGCGGAAATCCGGAGAGATGCCCCGACAAGGCGATACAAAGAGTGACGCGCTAAACAATGCGAAGACAGGGGTGACGGTGTGACCGTGACCGTGGAACAAACCGGGCTCGACGGCCTGTTGCTGGTGCATCCCAAGGTGATTCGGGATGTGCGGGGCTTCTTCGTGGAGAGCCACAACGCGGAGACGTTCGCGGCGGCAGGAATCGAAACGGTGTTCGTGCAGGACAACCACAGTCTCTCCGCGAGGGGGACGCTGCGCGGGCTGCACTTCCAGACGGATCCCGGGCAGGCGAAGCTCATCCGCTGCACGCGCGGTCGCATCTGGGACGTGGCCGTGGACATTCGCTCCGGCAGCGCGACCTTCGGAAAGCATCACGCGGTGGAACTCACGCCGGACGATTGCGCCATGCTGTACATTCCCGTCGGATTCGCGCACGGGTTCCTTGTCCTCTCGGACGAGGCGGAGGTGCAATACAAATGCTCCGCCGTGTACAATGCGAAGACGGAGGCGGGGATCCGCTGGGATGACCCGGAGTTGGGGGTTCCTTGGCCGCTGGATCGCGTCGGCGGTTCGCCGCTGCTGTCGGAGCGGGACCGGGGGAATCCGCCGTTCAGCGCGTGGCGCGCGGTGTAGCCGGTTTCTCCGCCACGGCCATGGATTCGCTCTCCTGCTTGAGGCGCTCCGCGATCCACACCTTGATGACCGATTGCCGCGTCACGCCCATGCGTGCGGCCTGATCATCCAGGGAGTCGATGACCCATTGCGGAAAGTCGACATTGACCCGCTTCTGTTCCCGTCCCGGACGGCGCGCGTTTTCCAGGTCCATCATGGACAGGATTTCGCCGCCTTCGTCGAAGTGGCGGTCAAACTCGGCCGCAGTCATCATCTTCGGCGCCTTTCCGGTAGAATTCTTTTTCGTCATGTCGAGCCCTCCTGACGGAGATGATCCGTATGATGCCGTTCCGGACAGTGTGTATTCCGGTCCAGATGTTCGTTCCGATTCTTCCGATCGCGGCCTTGCGGGGTTCAACGACGGAACGGGCTTGAAGAATCACCCGATTGTCGTCTGCCCAGAGCTTCTGCGCTTCAATGAAGTCAATGCCGTGCTTGGCTTGATTGAGGGCTGACTTGGCCGGATCGAAATCGAACTCCAATTCGGTATAATAATTATACCTTTCCGGCTCGTCAAATAGCGGTTTCGGTGGGATTGGTGGCATACCGGGTAATATGCCGCATTCCCTGAAAACGTGGCGTGACAGCGGTCACGGCATGCGCCCGTGCCTACCTCACCGCGTAGCGCAAACTCACGAATCCTTCGCCATACTGTCTGGCGCTCAAGAGCCGCAGCGGTGGAGTCACGATGCGGCGGGGCAGCAACGGCATCCCGGCCCCCAGCGTCACCGAGGCGATCGTGATGTGCAACTCGTCGAGCAACCCCGCATCGTGAAACTGCCCCGCGAGCTCGCCGCCGCCCACGATCCACAGATCCTTCCCGCCCGCCGCCTTAGCCATCTCCGCATGCACCGGACGCACGTCGCCCTTCGCGAAGCGGATGTCGGCACCCGGAACCTCGCGCAGCTTGCGCGACGAGAAGACCCACGTCGGTTGGGTGTAGAACCAGGGCTTGGGCGCTTCGCCTTCCTTGAAGACTTCGTGGCGCAACAGCCACTCGTAGGTCGACGAACCCATCGCAAGCGCGCCGATGTTCTTGACGAATTCTTCGTAATGATCCTCTCCGGTGGGCGGCTCGAACTGGAACAACCAGTCGAGCGAATGATGTTCGTCGGCGAGGAATCCATCGAGGGTCGTGGCGGTGTAGTAGATGGTTTTCATGCCCGGGAACCTAATTCGGGGAGTCAAATCCGGACAAGTGCACAACCTCGCTCGTTGTTGTCTTTGCGCTCTCTGTGGCCAACCAAAACAGGGAATGGCCACAAAGGACGCAAAGAGTTCAAAGAAGAGAGTTCAAACCTGGACGACCAACCCGTCGTACGCTAGCCGGATCTCCGGCGGCAGTCGGGCCTCCGTTTCCGCATGCCCGAGCTCGTGCCCCATGTGCACGAAAAACGTCCGCTCCGCCCCGATGCGCTTCGCGTACTCCACCGCTCCGTCGAAATGCAGGTGCGTCGAATGCGGCTGCTCGCGAAGGCAATCGAGGGCGAGCACCTTCACGCCACGCATGAGTTCCAGCGTTGCGTCGGGGATCTCCGTCACATCCGTGATGAAGGCGAAGTCGTTCACGCGATACCCGAGGATGGGCTCCGGCCCGTGCAGCACGGGCAGGGGAACCACTTCCCACGCGCCGACCCGGAACGGTCCCCGAACCACGTGCAGATCATATTGGGGCGCCCCCCCACCATATTGCTTCGGTGGCGTAAACGCGTAGGCGAAACGCACTTTCACATCCTCGAACGTCTCCTCCGACGCGTGCAGGCGCACGGGATCGCCCGACCGCTGCGAGAAGATGCGCAGGTCGTCGAGGCCCGAGATGTGGTCGGAATGCGCGTGGGTCAGCAGCACCGCGTCGAGGCGGTCGAGACCGTGGCGCAGGGCTCCCTGGCGGAAATCCCCGGACACGTCCAAAATCACCGAGTGACGGGCGTCACGCAGCCAGATGCCGGTGCGGTTGCGCCGGTCGCGCGGGTCGGTGGAGGTGCAAACCGCGCAACGACAGCCGATGACGGGGATTCCGTGCGAGGTACCGGTGCCGAGGAAGTGGATTTCCATGCCCTGAAAGGTAGTGCGACGGGTCGAGAACGCGGTGATGGCTGTCACGCCGCGGAAATACGGAATGCGGTAGGTTCACGAACGGTCATGTGACCAAGGAGGTTCTCATGTTTCGATTCAAACAACCAGCCATCCGCCGTGCGGCAACCACGGCTGCTTTCACAAGATCCGCGTCGCTCCTCGGCGCGGCCCTGGCCGGCGGGGTTTTCCTGCTCGCTGCTTGTCTCTCGTCCCCCGACGGTAAGCCCCGCAAGGGAAATCCGGGCGCGGGTGTTTCGGTTGAAATCCGCCTGCACCCCGCGGCGCTGGCGAAGTCGGCCGCGGGAACGGCGGCCCGCCCGCTCGATTCGGTGCACATCCGTATCAGCGCGCCCGACATGGACACGCTGCATTACGCCTTCGGGGCGGGAAGCGAGACCGTGACCATCACCGACCTGCCCGCGGGCGAGGCACGCCGCTTCGACGCCCTGCTTTTCCATGAGGGGCGTTTGCTCTACTCCGGAACCAGCACCGTGGACTTGCACACCGATCAGAACAACTCCGTGTTCCTGCTGTGCATGCCCGAGTTCTCCCGTGTCTCCGCCAGCGTGCACATTCCCATCGACTTTCCCAAGGTGGTGGCCGGGGGGCGCATGTTGCTCTACAGGGCGGGGGACACCCTCGCGGTCGATCCCGTCGTCAACGGGGAATTGCGCGTGTTCCGCTTCGAGGAGGTTCCGGGAGACCTGGAGTACGGCATTTCCATCGCGTTGTGGGATCCTTCCGGAGACACGCTGGCTTGGGCCGTCAGGAACGACGTGTACGTCCCCAAGGGAGAAAACATCGGATTGGTAATCCCGCTCAACATCACCTTTTCGGAGTTGCAGATCTCCATGGAAATCGAGGATCCGCGCACCACGTCCGTCGTCCTGTCGTTCCCCGCGGGACGGCGTTTCCCGGCGGGTTTCGGAGAGGCGGTGTTCTCGGAGCTTTATCCGATCCCCTCCGCCGAGGACGGGGGGGACGCCGCCGGCGAATGGATCGAGGTCTTCAATCGCGTCGCCGACTCTCTCGATGTTTCGGGCTGCCGCATCACCCGCGATGCGGGCAGCAGTTCCGCGATGATTCTCAACATGCCCGCAGGCACGGTGATCCCCCCGGGCAGGGGACTGGTGGCGGGTCGGTCGGCGGTCACGTTTGCCGATATTTCCATCGGCAGTTCGGCGCTTTCCCTGACGAACACCGGTGCCCGGCTCGAGTTTTCCTGCAACGCGGGAGTGCTGACGCTCGATACGCTGCGCTACTCCAATTCCGCATCCGATTCGCTGGCGGCATTGATCGCCTCCGGAAAGGTCACGGCGCTGAGACCTTCGCGCATCGCCTCGCGCCATGACGCCACCGCGTGGTGCCTTGCGGCCCCGCGTCCGACGCCGGGGGAATCCCTTGCCACGCCCGGCGTGCTCGACGGCTCCTGCGGGGAGTGACCGGTCGTGGTTCCCGGACGGGGAGGGGTGCAGGGAGTCCCCCCGTCCGGTGCATTGTCGTCCCTGAAACATCGGAAATCCCGGCCCCAGGAGGCATCATGTCGCAGCTTTTTCAATCACACCGGTCCGGGAGGCTGCTGTACGCGTGCTGCATCGTCCTGATGATGGCTTCGCCCGGGCTGGCCTCCGGTCACGCCCGCGTGCACGCCTGGGTTCAGGAGTACGGCAACCTCGTCCTCAACTGGAGTTTCGAGAACCGTCTCGAGTTCTGGCGCGACGATAGCCTCGTGGGCGTGGTCTCCCGTGCGCGAGCCGCATCCGGGAACGCCGTCTCGGGGCGCTTCACGGGCTTGGTCACGGGAACCACGACGGACGCGTCCGTGCAGCGCCACCTGGAAACGCCCCGCATTCCGGTCGTTCCGGGCCAGGCGTACACACTGTCGTTCTGGGTGCGCTCCGACGGGGACGTGACGGGAGGCGCCGCGCCGGAGGTCCGCTTCTGGGAAACGCTCGCAGCATCTTCCGGTTCCATTGCCGGCGTGTCTTACCGGGCGCGCGCGCTTGCGGAGTGGGGGACGCCGGAGCTTGCCTGGTGGACCTTGCAGCGTCTCTCATTCACGGTTCCCTCGGGGGTCACGCGAATCAGTCTCGCCCTCTGGAGAGCGGCGGAGTCCGGTGCAGGGGGAACCTTGCACTTCGACGACGTCGTGTTGGAAGAAGGGGCGCTCTCCGATGCGGCGGTTCTTGAACGTCGATCGCGGCACAACTACGCCGTGTCCTATCACGATGCGCTCGGCCGTTGGCACCAGACGCAATCACCCGCGCCCGAGAACGCCAGCTTTCTGCGCGTGGAAGGCGTGGAATACGATTCCGCCGGGCGCGTGACGCGCGTCCCGGTCGCCACGGCAGTGCAGTCCCCCTGGCCGCCGGTCTTTATCGAGGACCTCGTCGATGCGGCCGCTTGGCATCACGGCACCGCGAGCCCCTATGCCGAAACCGTGTATGCACCTGATCCCACGTCCCGTGTGACGGAGAGCGCATTTCCCGGCGAGGCGTGGGCGTTGTCGGGCGGGCGCACGCGCCGTTTCGGCCGGCGCTTCGTGGCAGATCTCGCCCTGCCCACGGAGATCGAGACGGCGGCTCCCGATCCATTCGAGCGTCCCTATCTGCTGTCCTGGGCCCGCGATGAGGATTCGGTGTTCACGATGACCTGGACGAACCTCCGCGGTGAAGTCGTGCAGGAAGCCCGTCAGTTTGGCGGGAATCCGGCCGACGCGTCCTCGTTCGCCGTCACGCGCATGGAGTACACCCCGTCAGGCATGCCGCGCCGCATTCTCACGCCGCTCGACGTCTCGGCATCGGACAGCGGCTTTGCGGAGATCCGAAACCACGATGCGCGCGGCATGTTGACCAGCCGGTACGGCCCTGATGTCGGCCTGGAGAAGTTTTGGTACGATCGCGAGGGAAAACTCAGGTACGCGCAGGGAGAAGAACAGCGTGAGCGCGGTGCGTACTTCACCTATTACGACTACGACGCGCACGGAAACCTCGTCTCGACCGGGGAACAGTTCCTCTACAACCCGCCCTACCCCGACCAGGAACAGGTGGTGGACCCGCCGGGGGAATTCGGCGTCTGGGGAAAGGAAGAGCACCGGGGGTTTCTGTTCGGGGACCTCTCCGCGTTCGAGGCGCGTACGGGAATCCACCCCGACTCGCTGGACGCAGGCTTGAAGATGATGCCGGAGCGGCCCTTTTCACTTGTCGCGGCTTGGCACAGAAATCCGCGTGTCGCTGAACACCATGGAGCGAAGGTCGCGCTGGTCGCCGAATTCCCCCACTATGACATGAACGGCAGGGTGACGCGTCGTCACCTGTGGATGGGTGCATCGATGGACGCGCCCCTGCAGTCGGTGCGCATGGACTATGATTCGCTCGGCAGGTTGCAGGAGCGCATCGTGCACGAAGGATTCGGCATCACCAGTCCGATCATGCAGCAAGGCTGGGCGCGCGATGCCCTCGGTCGGGTGGTCGCGGTCTCGGGGCTCTACGGGGACACCATCGGTCGCTATGCGCACGCCTACGACGGGCGGTTGGAGTCGGTTTGGCTCGGGGAGGAAGACGATGAAGACGTCGGCATCGAGATCAGGTACGGCTATCACGTGCGCGGCTGGTTGAATGACACGGAGGCATGGAGCCGCCATGACGGGCGCCCGGTGTTTCGCCAGATCCTTGGCTTCGAAGAACGCGCCCTTGAGGAGAGCGGGGTGCCCCTCCTCGACGCGCCCCGTTACGGGGGACAGATCAGCCAGCAACTTTACTGGTACCTGTGGGATGTTGCGAATCCGTTGCGTGTCGTGAACTATACTTACGACCAAATGGGTCGTTTGACAACATCGGATTATCGCCACGGGCAGGGAAGCTTCGGCTACGGGGGAAACCTCGTGTTTCCGGTCAGCTTCAGCGACGTGAACACGCTGGATACCCGGGTCGAATACGATCTTAACGGCAGAATCACGGGGAAGAGGGGAGGGGGGGTGTCCTCCGCCGACTCCGCCGTGTACGGGTACGGGTGGAACTCCTACAAGGTGGATCATGTTGCCGGTCGCTTGTCCGCTTCCGGTCGCCGCGATGCCTCGGGATGGGAAAACTTCGGGTACGATGCCTCCGGCCGGCTTGTCCGCGACCGTTCGAAGGGGCTGGAAGCCGTGGTCTCCCACGAGGGACTGGTCACGGAATACCGGGTCGTTTCAGGTGACGAGGAGCGTGTGATCC
>JBJHDK010000023.1:0-31580 GCA_050486505.1 Fibrobacteria bacterium
CGTCGCGCCCGTCCGCACGCGATGATGTCGGCAGCGTACCCCGGCCGCAGCGACCCGAGGCGGTCCCCCCATCCCAATGCCCGTGCGGCCACCGAGGTCGCCGAAGCCAGCGCGTCATCCGGCGAGAGGTCCGGGTAGCTCACGCGGAAGAGACGAAGCTGCTTGAGCATGGAGAGAGACTCTCCCGAGGCGGCGCTGTCGGTTCCCAGGCAGACGGGGATGCCGCGCGCCCGCACGCGTTCGAGCGGGAAACGCGGGTGGCCGAAGAAGGCGTGGCTCGACGGGCAGTGCACCACGGTCGCCTTGCGCGCGACGAGGATGTCGAGGTCGGCGTCCTCCAGCATGTTCCCGTGGACGATGAGCGCGCCGTCGGGCAAGAGTCCCTCCGCTTCGAGCCACCGGATGGGCGTGGTGCCGCGATGACGCGGCGCGTCGGCGTAGATACGGCGGCAGTACTCGGCGAGGAGGCCGGATGAGGTTGCGAACAGTTCGGCCTCTTCGCGGCTTTCGGCGGCATGGATGGTGAACGGCAGGTCGCGCGCCTGTTGCTGGCGGCGGGCCGCGGCGATCAATTCGGGGGAGCACGAGTACGCCGCGTGCGGCGCGACGCCGGGATGAAACCGTTCGGTCGCGGGCACGGCTTCGGCCTTGGCGATGCCCGCGGCGGCGCGCCGCTCCGCATGCGCGGGGTCGAGCCCGAGCACCTCGACGCATCCGACCCCGCGCAGCGGGCCCGCCGCCAGCACGGACAGGGCCGCGCCGGTGTTGCCCACGTCGAGCACGGCGGTGCAGCCTCCGGCGAGCAGACGGCGCACGCCCTCCTTCGCGGCGTGGCGGTAGTTCGATTCCGTCAGTCCCGCAGTGTACCCGCGCAGTTGCTCGACCCAGGTCGGAAAGGGCTTGCCGCGATCGAGGCGTCCTTCGAGCGTGGTGAGTTCGAGATGGCAGTGCGCGTTGATGAGGCCGGGCAGCAAGACACAACCGTCGAGCCGCTGCACGGATTCATCGGCGGGGAGATCCCCTCCGGAGCCGCTGGCCGCGATGCGTTCCCCCGTCACCTTGATCCAGCCTTCACGCACGGGCGGACTGCCGGGAGTCCAGAGCCAGTCTGCCTGCAGAATCACGGGAACAGGTACCGGTCGCGATGGACGTTGAGGGTATCGACGCGCGGTCCGGCGCAGGCGGGGAACCCTTCGGGCGGCAACGTGCTTGCGAGAATCGTGCGGATCCACACGGTGTGCGTGCCGGTTTGGTTGCGGCGGAGGACGGCGGCCTGCACGATCTCGCAGGTGGCGAGGGTGTCGGTGATGAGGGTGCGCTGCGGATGCCCGGCGGTGGAGTCGCGGAAGGTGTAGCGACCGAAGGTTTGCAGGGTATCGCTTGTGCGCAGGAAGGATTCGACGACGGCGTTGCCGGTGATGGAGAGCAGGGAGTCGGTGATGCGCCCGTCCGGCGTATGCAGGTACAGGCGTTGTCCCGCGGCGGGCGCGGTGGTTTCGAGCAAAGTGTCGAGTCCGTTCGAGATCGCGCAGTCGGGGATGGCGGGGAGCTCGACGCGGGCATGGGGTCGCAGGTGGCGTCCGCCCGCGGAGTCGGCGGAATCCCATGCGAGCGAGAGGATGCGCGCGCAGTCGTACACGTGCCGCAGTCCGAGCAGCTCCACGGCGAGGAGGTCGCTGGGCAGTGCATACGCGCGCGGCGGCCAGAAGGTCAGGCTGTCGACGCCCGCGTTTTCGATCACAGTGGGTTCGCGGTCGGGCCACGCCGTGGAGTTGCAGGCGGTGAGCGTGAGGCCGAAGAGGAGTGCGATTCCTGCGGTCTGGGGGGGCGCGCGGGGGGGGGGGGTTCTCATGCAGGGGTATCCGCGTCGAGGGGGAACGTGTCTTCCGCGAAGGCTTCCACGGTGTCGGCGGGCGCGAGGGTGAGGCAGTCGTACTTGCCGAGCAGGGCGATGGCGCGTCCCAGATCCTCAGGGATTCGCAGGCCCCAATCATCGAGCGTTTCGCGCAGCAGCGGTCCGAAGTCGCGGCGAATCCTGTCACGGAAGTTCCGGATGAGTTCCCCGGGTGTGAGTGGGGTTTCGCGGCCGAAGGAAGCCTCGCGGACGACGGTCAACACGTACGCGAGGCACGCGGGCGGAAACCCGGCGTCGCCGGCGCGGTGCATGGCGGCATAGGCCGTGCGCCATTCCATGGTCATGTCAGCGTGCTCCTGCGGGGGTGGACGGGAGGGCGCGGGCGGAGAGTCCCCCGGTCACGGCGGCGCCGGGTTCCCAGAACAGGGAGGCATCGACGGGAACCCCCGCCTGCCTTGCCGTGAAGATGAGGGCACGCGCGCCCTGGCTGCGCGCGAGGTCGCCCAGATGGGAGCCGGCGCGCACGCGCGCTCCCGGGCGCGCGGCGTCCGCGGGGATGACCGGTTCGTAGCTGGTGTAGAGTTCCATGCCGTGCCAGATGCGGATGCGCGCGACGCTCGCCTCCAGCGTGTCGATGGCGACGATGCGGCCGGGGAGCACGCTGAGCACGCGCGGCGAGGTCGAGTTCGAGGTCCACTGCGCGAAGAGCCCGTCGCCGCTTGCCGGAAGCAGCCTCCCGTCCTGCAGGGGCGCGCGGGGGGAGGGTGCATCGAGGCAGCCGCGGCCCGCGTCGCACCATTCGCGCCCCGGCGCCGCCCGGCGAAAGTTGAACTCGCCGCGCGCATCGCGGCCGCGGATCGAGGCAACGCTCCACGAGCGCAGGTCCCCCGGCCGGTCCTCGCTTTCATGCGCGCGTGCGTCGATGCGCATGCCTCCTGTCGGCTCGCCAAGTTTGCCGCGCCAGCGTGCCTTCGCGAGTCCGGCGCGCGCTGCGCCGCACAGGGTCGCGTTCGCCGCGGACAGGGCGGCGCAACACGGCGCCGTGATGCCTTCGGAGCATTCGGCTGTGATGCGGAGGGAATCCTCCGACCAGGCAAGCTTGACGGCCCCTTCCCCCTCCGCGAAGGCATCGGGCTTTCCGAACATGCGTTCCTTGACGGCGGCAGGGCTGAACCACTCGCGCAGCTTGGGCCAGTAGTCATCGAAGCGCGCGGCGATGAACACGCCGAGGGTGATGAGGAGTGCGACACGGATGAGTGGAACCTTGCGCCGGGGCGTACCCGTGGGCACGCGACGAGGTCGGCGTGCGGGGCGGTAGTCGGCGCGGGTGAGGCTCATGGGGGAAAGTTAACCGCGGTGTGTTCTCGTCGTTGGAAATCAGCCCCGCTAATTTGTGCAACCGGGTGTGGCACGCCCTTGCACGCTATGTGTCATTGACTTATAGTTCATTCGGCAGTACTATTGGCTGCATGCTGTTTCTGGAAACGGAGAAGTTCTCCAAAAAGGCGGTGACATACTTGACCGATGAGGCGTATGCCGCATTACAAGTGGAATTGATCGCCGATCCCGAGGGAGGTGATTTAATCCAGGGCACGGGCGGTGCCCGCAAAATCCGGATACCGCTGCAAGGGCGTGGCAAGCGTGGTGGAGGAAGGGTTGTGTACTACTACAAGGCAATCAATGGGGTGATACTTTTATTGACGCTCTATCCCAAGAATGAAAAAACGAATCTGGATGAAGAAGATCTGCGGTATCTGAGGAATGAAATCCATCGATTGAAGCGAGGAGGGTATCCATGAAAAATCGGAAAAAAGAGTCGCGCTTCATTCGGGAGATCCGTTCGGGTGTGGACGATTATCTCGCTTGGTCCAAGGGTGAGAAACGCCTGAAGGTGACGAATGTGGAGAAGAACGGCGCGCGCGTGCAGTTCTATGCGACCGGCCCGGAGGTGAAGGCGTTTCGGGAGCGTATGGAGGAATTCAAGCGGACCCGCGGTGTTCTGGAACTGAGCCAGTCCGAGATGGCGGAGCTGGTACGGGTGAGCGTGGGCACGGTGCAGCAGTGGGAGATCGGTCGCCGCCGCATTCCCGAGACGGCGATGCTGGTCGCCGAGATCGCGCGCGATTATCCCGAGGTTCGCGAGAAGATCATGCCGGCGCGGAAGAAGAAGGACAAGAAGGCGGCTTCGAAGGATGTCCCGGCGGTGAAGGCGAAAAAGCGAAAGGCGCCGTGATTCATAACGTCAACTCTCGCAGCGACCGCCTTCTTCGTCCCGCAGCTCCGTGATCGTCGGGGAGTCCCCGCACACGGGGCAGCCCGGGTCCCGGCCCCCCCGCAACTCCCGAAACTTCATCGACAACGCGTCGAAGACCAGCAGGCGATCGGTGAGCAGGTCGCCCAGCCCGAGGATCCACTTTGCCGCCTCGGTCGCCTGAATGGAGCCGAGCACGCCCGGCAGCATGCCGAGGATGCCCGCGTCGGAGCAGTTGGGCACGGAGCCCGGGGGCGGTGGCGCACGGAAGAGGCAGCGGTAGCAGCGGTGGCCGGGGACGTAGGTGAACGTTTGGCCCTCGAAGCGCAGCATGCCGCCGTGGGAGAAGGGTTTCTTCGCCAGCACGCAGGCGTCGTTGACGAGGAACTTGGTGGCAAAGTTGTCGCAACCCTCGATGACGAAGTCGTAACCCGCGATCACATCGGCGATGTTGGAGGCGTCGAGAAACAACGGATGCTCGATGACTCGGACGTCAGGATTCAGCGCGCGCAGTTTCTCGGCAGCCGAGGTCGTCTTGTGTTTCCCCGAGGATGCATCGGTATCGAAATGCAGAATCTGTCGCTGCAGGTTGCTCACGTCCACCGCGTCGCCGTCGGCGATGCCGAGCGTGCCCACGCCCGCAGCCGCGAGATAATACAGGGCGGGGGAGCCGAGGCCACCCGCGCCGACGACGAGCACCTTCGCCTCCCGCAGCTTCAACTGGCCCTTGAACCCCACACCGGTGAGGCTGAAGTGGCGCGCGTATCGGCGCATTTGTGTGTCATCAAAGATGGGCATGGTGGGAAGTTACGAGTGACGAGTTACGAGAGATGAGTGGGCAATACGGCAGTGCAACAGTACAACAATACAGCAGTACAGCAATGGAGCGCGGGAACGCAATAGAACACAGGAACCGCGAAGATTATCCCGTGTTTGTCGCTGTACTGTTGTGCTGCTGTATCGTCCATCCGATCCTCTGATCACCCACAACTCCCGACTCGTCACTCCTAACTCACAACGCTCCCTCACTCTTCCGTGTTGTACACCGGCGTGCTCAAATACCGTTCCCCCGTGTCGCAGATCAGGGTGAGAAGGGTTTTGCCTTTGAACTCCGGGCGCTTGCCGATCTCGCCGAGGGCGAAGACGTTCGCGCCCGAGGAGGGGCCGGAGAGGATGCCTTCCTCGCGGGCGAGGCGGCGCGTGGTTTCGCGGGCGTCCTCGTTGGTGACGGGGAAGACCTCGTCGATGACCTTGCGGTCGAGCACCGAAGGGATGAACCCCGCGCCGATGCCCTGGATCTCGTGCCACCCGGGCTTGCGGCCGAAGAGCACGGCGGAGGATTCGGGTTCCACGGCGATGATCTTGATGCTCGGGTTGCGCTTCTTGAGCACCGAGCCGACTCCGGTGATGAAGCCTCCCGTGCCCACGCCCGCGACCAGCACGTCGAGCTTGCCGGCGGTGTCTGCCCAGATCTCCTCGGCGGTGGCGCGGCGGTGGGCATCGGGGTTGGCCGGGTTGTCGAACTGCTGCAGCATGAAGCAGTCCTTGCGCGTCTTGAGGATCTCGCGTGCCTTCTCGATGGCTCCGGCCATGCCGCGGTGCGCCGGCGTGAGAATCAACTCCGCCCCGTAGGCCCGTAGCAGGTTGCGCCGCTCGGGACTCATCGACTCGGGCATCAGGATCAGCGACTTGTAGCCGCGCACGGCGGCGATCCACGCCAGCGCGATGCCGGTATTGCCGGAGGTCGGCTCGAGCAAGGTCATGCCCGGTTTCAGTTTTCCCTGCCGTTCCGCGTCGAGGATCATGTTGAGGGCGATGCGGTCCTTGAGCGAGCCGCCGGGGTTGCGCACTTCGAACTTGGCGAGAAACAGGGAGTCTTGGTGCGGCACGACCTTGTTCAGCCGCAGCAGGGGCGTGCGGCCCACGAGTTCGGTGAGGTCGGCTGCGTAGCGGGGAGTTTCGGGGGTGTTCTCCGCGATCTCGTTCGCATTCAGGGCCGTGCGCGTACGCGGGGTGGGGGACGCCATCTCAA
Organism: Fibrobacteria bacterium; assembly: GCA_050486505.1. Classification (GTDB taxonomy): domain Bacteria; phylum Fibrobacterota; class Fibrobacteria; order UBA11236; family UBA11236; genus UBA11236. The sequence goes on from JBJHDK010000023.1 coordinate 6,139, forward strand.
AACTCCGTGTCGAGGTGGATGCCGCACTCGGTCTTGGTGTCGCCCGCCCAGCGTCCGCTGCGCGCATCGTCGCCCGGAGCGGGAGGACGCGTGCATGTCACCGGCGAGCAGCCGATGCTGGTGTATCCCTTGGACGCAAGGGGATGCTCCGGCGTCTCCCACAGGCGCAGGTAGAGATCGACGTCCTGTTGTGGCCAGTCGGCGAAGGGCATGACCTTGATCTTGCCGCGTTGCACCATCACGAAGGGGGTGTCCTTGCGGGTGGCGCTCTGGTCGCGGCGCAACCCGGTGATGAACGCGTCGACGTCGGGCAGGGCGAGGAAGCGGCGCTGCACTTCCACCTTGTTGATGCCGCAGCAGGCCTCGATGTCGGAGATGCGCGTCTCGCCGTTCTCCGTGACGGCATAGCGTCTCCGGTCGGGGTCGTCCGACGCGACGGTCACGAGGTTCAGGTTCCACAGCGTCGTCAGGGTGTCGCGGTATTCCAGCGTCTCGGGGAAGTGGAAGCTCGTGTCCATGAAAAACACGCGCACGGGGATCTTGAGCCGGTGCAGGTGGTGCAGCAGCAGGGCGGCGTCGCGCCCGAACGACGTGGTGCCGATAAGGCGGTCGCCGAACAGGGCGTGGGCGCGGCGCAGGCGCTCGTCGGCCGACAGGGGCGCGAACTCTTCGTTCAGCTCCGCAGCACGCTTGCGCAGGGCTTCGAGGTCGGGGTAGGGGGTGGGCGTATTCATCGGGTATCCTACACGTAAAACATGGGTGCGGGTTCCATCTGGCGCTTCGCCTTCTCGGCGATGTCGGCGATGGTGATGCCCGCGAGCTTCTTTTCCACCACGGCGCGCTGCGCCTGGAACACGTCCCGCAGCAGCGTGTCGACCACGGGGTTCCCCCCCTCGATCCCCGCGCACGGGAGGATCTCTCCCTCTGTGGCCTTGAGGACACGGGCCAGGTCGATGCCTTCCGCGGGAACCGCGAGCTGGTAGCCGCCGGCCTTGCCGCGCGTTCCCTTCACCAGTTCCACCGTTTTCATGAGAATGGCGATTTGCTCGAGAAACTTGAAGGGGATGTTGTATTCGGTGGCGATCTCGCGCAGCTGCACGGGTGTCTTGCGCGCCTTGATGGCAAGGGCGCTCAGGAACTGCAAGGTGTACAGGGTTTTCGACGAGACCTTCATGGATTGAATATACATATAAAAGATGTATGGATTGTAGGATTGGGTGCCCATTGCGACATGCCCCGCATTGTCGACTGTGTCGCAAACAGGGGTGAAACGGGGCGGGGGTCGGTGGATGATGACATGGACACTATGGACGAGATGGACGGTATGGACCGTGTTGAAAACTTTCCATACCGTCCATCTCGTCCAGTTGGTCCATCCACCCCCGCCCCGCTTCTGCGTTGTTGCCTTTTACCTTTCCCCCTCCATGTCCACCCCTGTGATCCAGCCGCTGTCGGCGCTGACCATCCAGAAAATCGCGGCCGGCGAGGTGATCGAACGCCCCGCGAATGTCGTCAAGGAACTGGTCGAAAATGCCCTTGACGCCGGTGCGACCAAGATTTCGGTCACGTTGGAGGAAGGCGGCAAGGAACTGATCCGCGTGGCGGACAACGGCCTGGGCATGACCCGTGACGATGCGCTGGTCTGCTGGATGCCGCACACCACGAGCAAGATCCGCGCGGTGGAGGATCTCGACAGTGTGGCCAGTTTTGGATTCCGCGGCGAGGCGCTGGCGAGCATGGCAGCCGTCTCGGACCTGACGCTTGAGACCCGTCACTGGGAAGAGGAAACCGGCACGCGCCTGCGCATCACCGAGTCGCGCGAAGAGGAAAACGGCGTGGTCGCGCGCGGGCAGGGGACGACCATCACGGTGCGCAATCTCTTCCGCAACAACCCCGTTCGTCGCAAGTTCCTGGGCACGGCGCGCGCCGAGACGGGGCGCATCACCACCTTGCTCACGCGCCTGTCGCTCGCGCACCCCGGGGTGACCTTCCGTCTCGCCGACGGGAATCGCGAGTTGCTCCACCTGCCCGAGGGGACCTTGCGCCGCCGAGCCGGCGACGTGCTGGGCGCGCACCTGCTCGAGGATCTCGTCGAGGTCGACTGGGAGGGCGGCGGCATTCACGTGCAGGGGTTCGTCTCCGAGCCGCAACGCTTCTCGGGCCGCGCGGGGCGCCAGCATTTCTTCGTGAACCGGCGCCATGTGCACAACCCCTTGCTCACGCGCGCGTTGTCGCAGGCCTACGAGGTCGCGCCTCCCGGACGATACCCCGTGGCGGCGCTCTTTCTCTCGGTGGCGCCCGCCGAGATCGACGTCAATATCCACCCGACCAAGCGCGAGATCCGTTTCCTCAACGAGGCGCGCGTGTATTGGGCCTTGTCGCAGGCCTTGCGTGCCGCGTTGCGCGGTGCGGTGGGCGCGCCCGCACTCGAGCTGGATCCGGAGCCTCCCCAGGGAGTCCCCGCACGGGGTGAGGACGATGAAGGTTTCCCCCATCCGACGACGACACCGAAAGTCGCGCCGCCGTTTGTGTACACACCCGCCGTTTCCGCAGAACCTGGCCGGGAACGGGAAAAGGACGCGGGGGTGTCCGCTGCCGACGCGACTGCGCCCGGGGAATCCCGGAATGCATCAAATGTGATGTCGTTTCCCGAGCTTCCGGGGCATGCCGCGAGAGGGACGGTGCCGTTCGAGTTCGCGGGAGTTCCATGCCTGCAGATTCATGGGAGCTTCATCGTGGTGGCGATCCGCGGGGGGTACCTGCTGGTGAACCAGCGGGCGGCGCATGAACGCATCCTGTACGAGAAGGCGCTCGAAGACCTGAAAAGGCCGGGGCGTTTCAGCGCGCAGCAATTGCTTTTCCCGGCCCTGGTGGAGTTCTCCGCCGCGGAGGCCGCGGTGGTTGAAAAGCACATGGCGGAGTTGCGCACGTTGGGGTTCGATCTGGAGCCGTTCGGTTCCACCGCCTTCCAGTTGCGGGGATCGCCTGCCGATGTCCGCCCCGAGAAGGCGCAGACGGTGCTGCAGGAACTGGTGTCGGTGCTGCTGGAGGAACCGTCTCGCCGCGGAGAGGGGCCGGACGGGGTCAGTGCCGGCGTGGCCCGCGCCTATGCCCGCGCTACCGCGATTCCGCTGAACGAGCCGCTCGACGCGGCACGCATGGCGGCGCTCGTCGACGGGCTGTTCGCAACGCGCAATCCTTATGTCTCGCCCACGGGACAGCCGGTATTGATTCGGCACTCGCTCGAAGAGATCCGGCGGAGGTTCGGGATCAAGGCCGGGGAGACGGAGCCCTTCCGGGAATAGAGTCTTTGCCCGGGAGCGTGAAGCCAGGGAAAAAGGGGTTTTTACGCGCGTGGGGAGAGTGGCCAAGGCCTCATGCGGAGGTTAAATTTGACGCATCGATGCAGATCGATCCGGGGGCGTAAAGGTTTCGACGGGATCGGACGAGTCGAGAGTTGCATGCCGAGGATCTCTGGTTGGCCTCGTTAATCACTCCAGGGAAACAAGAACTGCAGAAGAATCCAATTCTTATGCAATGGCTGCCTAATTAAACACTAGGCGCCTTCGGGTTCCGGGGATGGCGTCTCAGCGCCCCGGGATTCGGCATAACCCTGAGACTGGACCTCGCGGGTCGCCCGGGACGCGAGGTCGAGATCACCGGGCTGGTCTTCGCGGCAGCCGGTTCCTAGGGCGTCCGCGGGGACGAGATCAAATCAGGGAAAACGCATGTAGGAGCGATCGGTGAGTTCATTTCGGACGCGGGTTCGATTCCCGCCGCCTCCACCAGCCTGCGCGGCGGATGGTCATTCCCGCCGCTCCTCTTCCGGGGCGCGCGACTGCGAGGGCAGGGCTGCCCCGAAGAGTCCCCCGGGGATGTTTCGGTTGCCTTGAGTCCCCCCCCTATGTATGTTGTCCCCCGCTTTGGGTGGCCCCCGTGGCGGCGCCCATCGCGCACACCCATTATTTTCAGGCGACAATGGAAATCCGGAAAGGCGCGGAGCATGATTGAAGTTGAAGGCCTCACGAAGCGCTACGGCCCGGCTTTGGCCGTTGACGATGTTTCGTTCAGCGTTCGCAAGGGCGAGGTCGTGGGGCTGCTCGGCCCCAACGGTGCGGGCAAAACCACGACGATGAAGATCCTGACGTGTTTCATCTCGGCCACGGGCGGCAAGGCTTCCGTCAACGGCTTCGATACCTTCGATGAGCCCTTGAAGGTGCGGGAGCAGATCGGGTACCTGCCTGAAAACTGTCCCCTGTATCAGGATGCCGACGTCACGACCTACCTGAACTTCTGCGCCGAAGTGCGCAAGATTCCCTTCAAGGAGCGTCGCGCCGCGGTTGAACGCGTCGTCTCGGACTGTGATCTCGGCGCCGTGCGCCACAAGACGATCGGCCACCTGTCGAAGGGTTACCGCCAGCGTGTCGGCCTGGCCCAGGCACTGCTGCACAATCCGCCCGTGCTCATCCTCGACGAGCCCACGTCGGGCCTTGATCCGAACCAGATCCGCGACATTTTGCACCTCATCACGAATCTGGGAAAGGAGAGGACTGTGATCCACTCGACCCACATTCTCTCCGAGGTGGAGGCCACCAGCGATCGCGTGCTCATCATCAACAAGGGAAAGATCGTCGCGCAGGGGACCCCGCGCGAGTTGGTCGCGCGCGGGTCGGGAACGACGGTGTACGTGACCGTGAAGGGGGAGGGGAGCATCGAAGCGCTGGCTGCGTCCCCGTTCGCGTCCAGGGTCGTCACGGTGGGCGGCGCCCCGGAGGGTTTGACCCGTCTGGCGGTTCACGGGGCCGAGGGGCGCGACGTGGCCCTGGACGTGTACCGGATGTCGGTCGAGAAGGGGTGGGAACTGTCGGAACTGCGATCCGAGGCGGCCAGGCTCGAGGACGTGTTCGCGAACCTGACGAGGGAGAAAACATGAGCGGCGGAAACATCGCGGCGATTTTCAAGAAGGAGTTGCGGAGCTACTTCGCCTCGCCGGTGGGGTACGTGTTCATCATCTTCTTCCTGCTGGTTTCGAACGGATTCTTTTTCTTCATCCAGGACTTCTTCAGGGCCGGGCAGGCGACCATGCGCGGCTATTTCATGATGCTCCCGTGGCTGTACCTCTTCTTCGTGCCGGCGATCACGATGCGCCTTTGGGCGGAGGAGCGCAAGGTGGGCACTCTCGAAATGCTGCTGACCATGCCCTTGCGCGAATCCGAAGTCGTTCTCGGAAAGTTTCTCGCAAGCTTCGCCTTCCTGGGCATCACCATGGCATTCACCTTGACCGTGCCGGTTTCGATCGGAATCGTCGGGCGTCCGGACTGGGGGGTCATCGTGGCGTCCTACGCCGGGGCGCTTCTCCTCGGGGCCGCTTACCTGTCCATCGGATTGTGGATCAGTTCCCTGACGGAGAACCAGGTGGTGGCATTCGTGGTTTCGATGGCCCTGATCTTCGTGTTCCTCGTTGCGGGGATCGCTCCGGCCTATCTCGGCAGCCTGGGTTGGTTTGTGCACGTTGCCGAGTACATCAGCCTGCTTTCCCACTTCCAGAACATCCTCAGGGGCGTGCTTGATTCCCGCGACGTGGTCTACTACGTCTCCGTGGTCGCGCTTTTCCTGTACCTGAACGTGAAGAATATCGAAGCCAGAAAGTGGAGATAACGCAATGACTTCGAAGAAAATCAGCTCCCGCGCGGGGGCCTGGCTCGGAATCATCAGCCTCGTGGTCACGCTCGCCGCGGTCGCCATCGTCAGCCAGCTTTACGTCAACACCCGCATCGACCTGACCCGCGACAAGCAGTTCACTCTCAGCGAATCGGCGCTCAAGACACTTGAAGACCTGCCCGACATCGTGACCCTCAGGGCCGTGATGTCGCGCGACCTTCCCAGCCAATTCCTGCAGGTACGCCAGCGCGTGACGGACTTGCTCCGTGAATTCGAAGCCCGCTCCGACGGCAAGATCAACCTGGTTTTCGAGGATCCCGGCGATGATCCCGAGCGCCGTCAACGCGCGAATGCGCTCGGGGTCCAGGAGGTGATGCTCCAGGAGCAGACCCGCGACGGCATGCAGGTGAAGCGCGGTTATTTCGGGCTCGCATTGCTCTATGGCGACAAGAAAGAAGTCTTCCCGGTCATCCAGAACATGGAGACATTCGAGTACGAGCTGGTGGTGATGCTCAAGCGCCTCACCGGCAGCAGGAAGGTCATCGGCATCGTGGATGGAGACGCCGGCAACGAGTTTGCCTTCGTCGTTCCCGGGGGCGAAGCCATGCAACAGCAGGTGACGCGCGGCTTCGCCGAGAACTTCCCGTCGCTCAAGCGCGAGATGGAAAACCTTTATCGTGTCGAAACCGTGAACCTTGCCCACGGGCGCGTGCGCGACGACATCGACCTGTTGCTGGTCGTCGGCCCCACCTATCTCTCCGAGCGCGAAAAATACCGGCTCGACCAGTACGTGATGTCGGGTCGCCCCGTCATCGTCCTGACGCAGGGCATGAACCTCAGCCTGATGACCGGAATCACGGCGCGGCCCGCCAGCAGCGGCTACGAAGACTTGCTGGCCCACTACGGAATCGGGGTGCGGATGAACATGATCCTTGAGCCGCGGCAGTGGGAGTCGGTGCGTTTCGGAAGCTCGATGTTCCCGATGCCCTACCCTTACTGGATCGTGGTGACTCCCGGTGGCATGAGCCGCGACAATCCCATCACCGCGACCCTGCCTTCTGCGAGCTTTCCGTGGACGTCCTCGCTCGAGGTGTTGCCCGAGGCGCAACCCCTCGCCCAGGCCGAGGTGCTTGTGCGCTCGAGCGAGCAGTCATGGGAGGAAACCGGAAACCTCTTCCTGTATCCCCGCGAATTGAATGAATACATGCCGGTCAACCAACAGTCGCATGCGCTTGCGGTACTCAAGACCGGACCGATGACCTCCCGCTACGCCGAGTATCTTCCCGAGGGGCTTGCGGCCACCGATACCGCAAACCGGCTGGCGGAATCGCGCGGCGACGCGCGCGTCCTCGTCGTTTCCAACGTCCTGTTCGGCACCGATTTTTATGTCGGCTATACCAATGCGCTGGGGAACCTTCACTTTCTGATGAATGCCGTGGACATGCTGGCGCTTGACCCCGACCTCATCCGCATCCGCAGCCGCATGCAGCGCGACCTCCCCCTCGACAGCGAACTCGTGGCACGCGCGAAGACACCCCTCATCCTGGCGAACATGCTGCTCGCGCCCCTGCTTGTGCTGGGCGTGGGCGTGTTCATGGGAATCCGCAGACGCAAAAAGGAGACGAAGGCATGAAGAAACCCCTGCTGGCGCTCGGAGGAGCCCTGCTGCTCCTCGTCGCCGTACTTGTCATCCGCGACCAGATGGAGAAGGCGGCGTTGCGTCCACAGTACGCCTTCCCGAACCTCCAGCAGGAGGATCCGGTCAGCCTGCGCATTATTTATCAGGATGACAGCGCTGCGCTGTTCCGTGCCGGCGGCGTCTGGTTCACCGCGGGCGACAGTGTTCCCGTGGATTCTCTCAAGATCGCGACGGCCCTTCGCAGCCTTCGGGGCATCCAGGTTCGGGAAATGGTCTCCCGAGATCCCGACTCCTCGCGCCTTGTCGAGTACGGCCTCGTGCCTTCCGAAATCAAGGTGCGGGAGTGGGACACCGCATCGGGCGCGCGGCAGTTCGCACATCTCGGCAAGGCATCGGGCAGCGACTTCGCATCCAACTTCTGGAAACACCCCGATGCCCCGGAGGTCTATCGCACGCCGCGCAGCATCACCTACGACTTTCCCGCGCGTCCCGTGGACTGGAAGGGGCGCATGCCCTTCCCGTTCTTCCTTTATGAGGACGTCGCAAGCGTCGAGGTTCGCTGGCGCGACGACGAGGGAACGGAACATCACTACCGCCTCGACCGGGTGAGCGACACGGCCGCCGTGCTGGTGGAACCCTTCGAGTCCGAGGTTCCACGTCGCAGCGCAGCCGCGATCTTCGTCCAGACCCCCCAGTTCGTGATCGACGGGTTCGTGGACCCCCAGGATCCCCATGTCCTGGTTTCCGATCTCGACAACCCGGCCCTCGTCGTGCGAACGACGATGAAGGACGGCACGGTGCATCTCTTCGAGGCGGGTCCGGCGATCGATGGCCACCACTACGCCCGCCATCCCGGGGCTCGGAATACCTTCATCAAGGTGCGGCAGTGGCGCGTCGACTTTTTCAAGAAAACCGTCGATGACGTGTTGACCGAACCGCCTCCAGAGGATGATGGCGACGACGACGGCTTTGTCGACCTTCCCGAGCCGGGCAGCGAGGAGTTCTACCGCATGCAGCAGGGCATGTAGCCCCGTCGTTGCGTGAATCTCAGGCCTCCGGGGAACCGGGGGCCTTTTTTTGCGCGGTGCGCGTGAGCAGGTCGCGCAGCACGAAGGGAGTGAGTCCGCCCGTTTCAGGAAGCGTCGACAGATTCGTCACAAACTCGCCGTGGGTGCGCCCTCCGCGATAATCGGGCTCGCGGCTGGGGTGTCGCAGGTAGCGGTCGATGCGCTCCGTCGGCGTCGCGACCAGCACTGAGGCGAGGAACACCGCGCATTCACGCGGCAGGTGCAGCGAGGAGCCCGACACCTTGCGCAGCCCTTCGGGAGTTTCCACCGCGAGGTCGGAGATCCCCCGGACGGAGGCCCGCAATCCGAAGGCTCCCTCCAGCGCATCGGCCACGAAGGCGTTCCCCATCCTGAAGAAATCGTGGATGCCCAGATCCTTCCGGCGCTCGAACCGCAAGGCGATGCAGACGCAACCGGGATCGAGATAGACTGCCCCGCCGCCGCCGCGCCGCTTGTAGACCGGGACGTTGTCCCTCGCGGCGGCTTCGAGATCGACTTCGCGCTCAGGATCCTGGGAGTAACCGAGGACGATGAGGGGGGACCCGGGGATCCATATCCGTGTCGGGGGAACCTGCGGGTCGAGGATGTCTTCCCCCGTGGGCCAGGGGTGCATGTGGCCGGTGGAGGGATATTGTATGGGCGACCTTCCCGGCCTTCGCCGGGATGACTGGGGCGCCCTTACGGGGGGGGGATTCATCGTCACCGGCCACGTCGTCCTGCGCGGTCAGAGATGCGGTGAGATCCCCTGGCTGTCCATCGCCGCTTCCATCACGCCTTCGGACAGGGTGGGGTGGGCGTGCACGGTGTGGGCGATCTCTTCCCAGGTGGACTCGAGCTTCATCGCGAGGCCCAGCTCCGCGAGCAGTTCCGTCGCCTCGGAGCCGAGGATGTGCGCGCCGAGGAGCTCGCCGTGCTTGGCGCCGAAGATGAGCTTGACGAGGCCGTCGGTGTGCCCGATGGCGCGCGCCTTGCCGTTGGCTGCGAAGGGGAAGCGGCCGATCTTGACCTCGATGCCTTTTTCCTTGCAGGCTTTTTCGGTGAGCCCGACGGAGGCGACCTGCGGCTGGCAGTAGGTGCATCCGGGGATCTGGCCGTAATCGAGGCCGTGCGGATTCTGGCCGAGAATGTGCGCGACGGCGACCTCGGCCTCGGCCGAGGCCTTGTGGGCCAGCAGTTGGCGGCCGGCCACGTCGCCGATGGCGTACACGCCCTTGAGGGAGGTTTCCATGTGGCCGTTCACGGCGATGAAGCCGCGCGCATCGGTTTTGACTCCGGCGGCCTCGAGCCCGAGGTCGTGCGAGTTGGGCACCATGCCCACGGCGACCAACACCTTTTCCACGTTCAACTCGGTGATGTTCTTTTCCTTACCGGTGATCTTCACGTCCACCGAGCCAGACTTGTTCTTCTTGACCTCCACCGAGCTTTCGAGGTGGCAGTGGATGCCCTGCTTCTTGAAGGCGGCCAGCAGTCCCTTCGAGATTTCCTCGTCCTCGACGGGAAGCAGCTGCGGAAGCATTTCCACGACGTGGACATCGGTGCCGAGCGTCTTGAAGAAGTAAGCGAACTCGACGCCGATGGCGCCGGCGCCGATCACGAGCAGGCTCTTGGGGCGCTCCTTGAGCGCGAGCGTCTGCCGGTAGGTGAGAAAGGTTTCCCCGTCGATCGGGTACTGGGGGAACTGGCGCGGCGAGGCGCCGGTGGCGATGAGGGTCGCACCGGCTTTCAGGGTGCGCTTGGTACCGTCGGCTCCTGTCACTTCGACCAGACCCTTGGCCAGCAGCTTCGCCTGGCCCTTGACCACCTCGATCTTGTTCTTCTTCATCAGGAACTGCACGCCCCTGCTGTTTTGGTCCGCCACCGAACGGGAGCGGTTCATGATCTTCGCGAAGTCGGCTTTCACGTCGCCGGTCTCCACCCCGAACTCTGCGGCATGGCGGAGGGTTTCCATGACCTCGGCCGACTTGAGCAGGGCCTTGGTGGGGATGCATCCCCAGTTGAGGCAGATGCCGCCGAGTTCGGCCTTTTCGATCAGCGCGACCTTCTTGCCCGCCTGCGCGCCCTTGATGGCGGCCACGTAGCCGCCGGGGCCGCTGCCGATGACGATGATGTCGTATGTGTTGTTGTCCATTGCGTTTCCCGAGGATGGACCGCTGAACCCGGTCGGGCGGACGGTCGGATGATGGGTTGATGGGTGCGGATTATGTAGGGGCAAATAATTATTTGCCCCTACAATCCGTCACAACATCAACCTCACAGGGTTTTCCAACAGCGATTTCAGTGCCGCGAGGAACTGCGCGGCCAGCGCGCCGTCGATGACGCGGTGGTCGGCGCTCAGGGTGACCTTCATCACCTGGCGCTCCTTGGGGGTTCCGTCGGCGTCGAGGTACAGCTCGGAATGCGTGCCGCCCACCGCGAGGATGGCGGCCTGCGGCGGGTTGATGATGGCGGTGAACTCGTCGACCCCGAACATGCCGAGGTTCGAGATGGTGAAGGTGCCGCCCTGGAATTCCTCGGGGGCGAGCTTGCCCGCCTTGGCCTTGCCGACCAGCTCCTTGACCTCGCGCGAGATGGCGCCCAGGCCCTTCTTATCGGCATCCTTCACGATCGGGGTGATCAGCCCGTCGGGGATGGCCACGGCCACGCAGATGTCGATGTTGGAGTGCTCGCGGATGAAGTCGCCGTGGAAGGCGCTGTTCACCGCGGGGAATTGGCGCAGTGCGAAGGCCGTGGCCTTCACGACGAGGTCGTTCACCGAAATCTTGTAGCCCGGAGCGCCGTTGAGCTGGGCCCGCACGGCGTTGACCGCGCCCATGTCGATCTTCTGCGTGACGAAGAACACCGGGGTGGTCTGCGCCGACTCAAGCAGGCGCTTGCCGATGATGGCGCGCATCTTGGTGAGCTGCACGTCGTGGGTTTCGCCGACGGGCGCGAGCGATCCGAAGACCGCGGGAAGCGAGGCCGTGTCCGGCTTTTTGGCGGGGGTTCCCGTTGCGGGCGCGGCCGTGGCGGGGCGGGGGGCCGCCTTTGCGGCTTCGATGTCACGCGCGATGATGCGGCCGCCGGGACCGCTGGCGGTCACGGACGACAGGGGGACGCCGGCTTCGGCGGCCACCTTGCGGGCCAGGGGGGAGGCCTTGACGCGTCCACTCTCCTCCGTTTGGGCGACCGGGCCGGTCGCCCTTGCAGGGGCTTCGGAGTGAGAGGATGACTTCGCGGCTTCTTCCTTTACAGGAGCGGATTTCGGAGCGTCCCCGGATGCAGCGGGGGCGGCAGGGGGGGGCCCCGCACCTTCCTTGCCTTTTCCGTCCTTTTCCATCGCCTTCTTCACATAGTCATCGATGTTCTCGTCCTTCTCGTCGGAGAGGATGGCGATGAGCTGGTTGACCTTGGCATTGGTCCCGTCGGGCACGACGATCTTGCGCAGGTAGCCTTCATCCATGCTTTCGTAGTCGACCGTGGTCTTGTCGGTCTCGACGCTGCAGAGCATGGTGCCGGGCTTGATGAAGTCGCCTTCCTTCACGAGCCACTTGGCGAGGACGCCCTCTTCCATGGTGGGGCTGAGGCTGGGCATGAGGATGCTGGTGGGCATTGGGATCTCCGTTGGCGTTCCGCTGGCAGGGCAACCCGGCGGGTCGCCCGTACGGGGGCGGTGGATTAGACTCGGTACGTTACCTGGTTCACGGCCTCGATGATCTTCTTGACGCTCGGCATGGTGGCCGCTTCGAGGTTGGCGGCGTAGGGCATGGGGTTCTCGCTTTGGGCCACCCTGACGATTGGGGAATCCAGGTCGTCGAACAGCTGCGTGTAGACGTTTTCGGCGATCTGCGACCCGAGGCCGCAGAAGAAGTGGCCTTCCTCGACGACGACGACGCGACCGGTCTTCTTCACCGACTCGGCGATGAGCGGCATGTCGAGCGGCTTGAGGCTGCGGGGGTCGAGCAGTTCGACCTCGACGCCGTCTTTCGCCAGTTCCTCGGCGGCCTGCTTCGCGAGGTTCATCATGCGCGACCAGGCGATGACCGTGACATGTTCGCCCGGGCGGACGATGTTGCCCTTGCCGATGGGGACGATGTGGTCGTCGCCGTCGGGGACCTCGCCCTTGAGCGAGTAGTTCAACTCGTTCTCGAGGAAGATGACCGGGTCGTTGCAGCGGATGGCGGCTTTGAGCATGCCCTTCGAATCCGCGGGGTTGGAGGGCGACAGCACGTGCAGTCCGGGGAAGTGCGCGTAGATCGATTCCACGTTGTGGGAGTGCTGCGAGCTCACGCGCGGGCCCGCGCCGTTCGGGCCGCGGAAGACGATGGGCACGTTGAACAGGCCGCCCGACATGTAATACATCTTCGCGGCGTTCGAGAGGATCTGGTCGATGGCCACGAACGAGAAGTTGAAGCTCATGAACTCGACCACGGGACGGAGGCCCATCATGGCCGCGCCCACGCCGAGCCCCGCGAATCCGGACTCGGAGATGGGGGTGTCGAGCACGCGCTTGGGGCCGAAGTGGTCGAGCAACCCCTTGGTGACCTTGTAGGCGCCGTTGTATTCGGCGACTTCCTCGCCCACGACGAAAACCTTCTCGTCGCGGGTCATTTCTTCCTTGAGCGCCTGGTTGAGGGCCTCGCGCAAATCAATGACGGCCATCAGGCTTTTCCTCCGTTGGCGGGGTGCTCGAGGTTGGCGACCTCGTCGCGGTAGGTGTGTCGGGTGAGTTCTTCGAGAGGAGGCTCGGGGCTTTCGTCGGCGAAGTCGACGGCCTCCTGGATGCGCGCCTTCACGGTCTTGCCGAGGGCCTTGATCTCCTCCTCGGTCATCCACTTGTTGCGGACGATTTCCTCGCCGACGGTGAGGATGGGGTCGCGCTGCTTCCAGCTGTCGACCTCGTCCTTGCTGCGGTAGAGCCCGGCGTCGGAGACGGAGTGGCCGAAGAAACGGTAGGTGACCATGTGCACCAGAGCCGGGCGGCGCTTCGTGCGGGCCTCGTGGACGACGTGCTTCATGGTGTCGTGCACTTCGCGCAGGTCCATGCCGTTGATGGTGTAGCCCTTGATGCCGTAGGCCGCCGCCTTGGAGGCGATCTCGGTGTTGGCGATGGCGCGGCGGTTGGCCGTGCCCATGCCGTACTGGTTGTCTTCGCAGATGAAGATGGCGGGCAGGTTCCACAGGGCGGCGAGGTTCATGCACTCGTGGAAGGTTCCCTGGGGGAGGGCGCCGTCGCCGAAGAAGATGAAGCTGACGCCGTTGTCCTCATCGTAGTTCGACTTGAAGGCGGCGCCGATGCCCACGCCGAACTGCCCGCCGACGATGCCGTGCCCGCCGAGGAAGTTGTGCTCCTTGGAGAAGAAGTGCATCGAGCCGCCCTTGCCGCGGGCGCAGCCGGTGACCTTGCCGAAGAGCTCGGCCATGCCCGCGCCGGGGTCGCCGCCCATGGCCAGGTACAGACCGTGGCAGCGGTAGGTGGTGACGGCGGAGTCTTGGGGGAGCTTGTGCTCGAGGGTGCCGACGCCGACGGCTTCGTGGCCGATGTAGGTGTGCAGGAAGCCTGCGATTTTCTTTTGCTGGTAGGCCTTGATGCTGGCCTCTTCGAACGACCGGATGGTCATCATTTTTTCGAGCATCGCCACGAGTTTCTCGCGCGGGATGCTCCCGGTCTTCTCGTCTGTTACCTTGGATGTTTCGCGGGACTTGGCGGGGGCTTTTGCGGTTGCCTTGTCTGTAGCCAAAAGGGTGCCTCCGGGAGAGGGAAAACCCCGAGATTCCCCGGAAACCGGGGGTGGTCACGGAGTGAAGCCGGAAACTTTCCGGATTCGGGTGGAACTTAGCAATGTTGGGGTGAAAACGGGGAGTTTTTGGAGAAATGAAAAACCCGGAGTCCCCAAAAAATCGGGTTGAACTCTTGAAACCTCCGAATTAGTTGTTAACCGGAACCAAAAAATTGGAGGAAACCATGGCAGATCCAGTCCCCGTCGGGAAAATCCCCTCCGGACTCTTTCTGGTGACGGTGGCCGTTTCAGGCCGCAGGGAGGGTTTTTTGGGGTCCTGGATCCAGCAGGCCTCTTTTGAACCGATGATGATTTCCGTCGCCCTGCAGCCCGATCGCCCTGCCTGGGGGTTGCTGCGCGAAACCGGCCGTTTTTGCGTCAATATCATCGGTCACGAGAATCATGGCGTGATGAAGCCCTTTTGGGGCAAATATGTTCCGGGAGCAGACCCCTTCACGGACATTCCCCACGAACTCACAGCCCGCGGAAATCTCCTGCTGCCCGACGCCATGGCGGCCCTTGAATGCGAGTTGCGGGGGTTCCACCAGCCGGGAGATCACGTCATCGCCTTCGGCGAGGTGGTCGAGACGCATCTGATCAAGCCCGGTGACAAGCCGATGGTCCATGTGCGCAAGAGCGGGGCCGCGTACTAGGAGCGCCCCTACCAGCAACACGCCGTTCCGCACTCCGTTCACCGGTTTCCCGATCTCTCCACGTGCTTTCCGAACTTTTACCCGCGCTGGGCGCATTTCTGATCGGCCTGTCGAAGGCAGGCTTCGCCACGGGCTTGTCGATGCTGACGACTCCGCTCGTCGCATCCGTGGTCAGCGCGCGTTACGCCATCGGGCTCATTCTGCCGTTGCTCGTCATTTCGGACTGGATGACGTTGGCGGCGTACTGGAAGAAGTGGAAGCTGCACCTGCTCGCCTGGCCGCTGCTCGGGTGTCTCGCGGGCATCGCCTTCGGCATGCTCTTCATCAACGCCATCACCGACGTGGCCTTGCGCCGCGCGGTGGGGAGCATGGGGCTGATCCTCACCGTGTTGTTGCTGATCCGGGATATCTGGTATCCCGCGAAGACCTATGCGCCCGCGTGGTGGCACGGGATTCTGGTGGGCATGCTGGCGGGGTTTGCGTCGACCCTGGCGCATGCGGCGGGACCGATCATGGCGCTCTATTTCATGGCGCAGAAGCTCGACAAGGTTTCCTTCGTGGCCACCAACGCGCTGTTCTTCACGGTGAACAACCTGCTCAAGCTGCCCCCGTACATCGTCTCCGGCCTGATCACGGCGGAAACCCTGCGGGCCGGGGTGTGGCTGGTTTGGTTCATCCCGCTGGGCGTGGCGGCCGGGTGGGGGCTGAACCGCCTGCTGCCGCAGAAGTCGTTCTCCTACATCGTGTACGGGCTGCTGTTTTTGACGAGCCTGCAGTTGGTGGTGAGGTGAGAGTGATGAGTTATGAGTGATGAGTTATGAGTCGTGAGTTATGAGTGGGGGGGCAGTCGTCCCCGGTGTTTGATTTTTACGAACGCTTTCCGGAAACTTCAGTGTTTGGTTTTGTGAGTTCCGCTTTATATTCCACGTAACGTGGAGGTCTGAAGATGCGACGCTTGTTCGGCTTGATTGCAGTGGGTTTGTTTGCGGCGTCGCCCACCCGGTCCGAGACGGTGGTGATCCCTTACACGGGCGGGAAGGCCTGGGGTATTGTTACGATCGAACTGGACAATTGGCGGAACGTGTCTCCCGACACGGTTCAACTCGGGGAAGTGTTTTCCGTGATCCCCTATTTTGCCATATACCCGATAACTGTCTGCAGTAACATGGGTGAGCTGGGGCTTGCGGTATCTTCGCAAGGGGTTGTTCGCAGACGATGGAACGCCGATACAAGCTGGCATGATTACGGGACATTTCCGCTCACCATCTCTTCAATGGTGAATCTGGATACGGTGCCGCTGTACCTCTCACGCGATGCTTTGCATGACACCACATTGACGGAACGAGGTTTTCCGGTCGCGGCGGTCGGGGATTACGAGTGTGTTTCCGAGACGTACTACTTGATTGACTCAACGTATCGGCAGATCGTTTTTGTGCAGCACGACGGGACATACGCCAAGCTGCAGGTCGCAAGTCATCACGACACCGCTTACGGATCGCCCACGTCTCCGTTCCATATCCTTAAGTCCGTCACCCTTCGCTACGTGATCAGCGACGACCCGGACGATCTCGTCGATCCCGGCGTGTCGATTCGCCCCGCACGGCTGCGGTACCGGAGCGTCGGGGCGGGCGCGGTGGAGTATTACAACCCGCTGGGCATTCGCGTCCGTCCCGAGGCGGGGCGCCCCGCGCCCGCGCTGCCGGTGCCGCGCGCGCGACCCGCGGAAACGCCGGATCGCTGATGACCGGATGACTGGAAGGGTGGCGCGGTGAGAACGCCCCGGCATCGACCTGCGCGCCCATCCAAAACACGTGCCATAAAAAAAGCGGCCTTGCGGCCGCTCATTTTCTACCGACTAACCGCCAGTCGTCACTTGTCCTTCTTCAGCAACGACAGCACCTCGGGCACCAGATCGATGGCCTTGCCGATCACGTCCTTGTCGCGGGTGAGGCTGACGATTTTGACCTCGTCACCCTGAACGACCACAAAGGCGATGGGTTCCACCGTGAGACCGCCGCCCGATCCGGCCATGTCACCCTTGCTGGAGGCGCCACCGAGGCCGAAACCCACCGATACCCGAGACACGGGAATCAAGGTCGCGCCCTCGGCCTGGATGGGTTGGCCCACCACGGTGTCGGTTTGGGCGATGCCCTTCAGCTTGTCGAGAATCACGGAGGCCATGCTGTCGATGTTCATGGGTGAAGTATAGATAAGGGGTAGGGGGTAGGGGGTAGGAGGTAAGAGGTCAGGGGGTGGAAGTTCCGGCGATGGACGGGAACGCCGGAGGGCAGCCCGGGAGGTGTCGGGATGCCGGGGGAGGCCAGGGGTAAAAAAAGGGGTAAAAAACGGGGGCAGGTCTTTCGACCCACCCCCGTCAATTTCTGGTGCAAGCGCCAGGATTCGAACCTGGAGTCTTCTGATTCGTAGTCAGATGCCTTATCCAGTTTGGCCACGCCTGCAACGGGGCGCAAGTATAACAAAAGTCCCGCCGTTTCCCTACCTTTCCCGTTTCAATGCCCAGAAAAAATCCCGGAAATCCTCGTCGGGGAGCAAGGCCGCCCTGGCATCGC
This sequence comes from Fibrobacteria bacterium, assembly GCA_050486505.1. Classification (GTDB taxonomy): domain Bacteria; phylum Fibrobacterota; class Fibrobacteria; order UBA11236; family UBA11236; genus UBA11236. The sequence goes on from JBJHDK010000023.1 coordinate 23,485, forward strand.
AGCACAGGCGGCTGGCTCCGCTTGTTTGCCCTCCTGACGGCGGTCGGCCTCGCGGCTTTCTTGCTGATGTTCGGAACCTTCGCCCTCTCATTACCGACACTCGACCGCCTTGAGCGCCACGAGCCCGGCCTCGTGACCCGGGTGGAGGGGAAGGGCGGCGCATTGGTGCACGAGTTCTACATCGAGCGCCGCATCTGGATCCCCGAAGACCAGATTCCCGACCTCCTCAAGCAGGCCGTGATCGCCGTGGAGGATCGTTCCTTCTATCGCCACTGGGGCGTCGACCTCACCGCGTATCCTTCAGCGCTGCTGCCCGCCGTTCTCGGTGGCCGCGCGCGCGGGGCTTCGACGCTCACGCAGCAACTGGCGAAGAACCTCTTCCTGACTCCCGAGCGCAGCATCGCGCGCAAGGCACGCGAAATCCTGCTCGCCATCCAGATCGAGCGGAACTACACGAAGCAGGAAATCCTCGAGTTCTACTTCAACCAGGTGTATCTCGGAGCGGGCGTTTACGGCTTCGCCTCGGCGGCGGATCGCTACTTCAGCAGTCCCCTCGACTCGTTGACGGTGGCCCAATACGCCCTGCTGGCGGGTCTCCTGCAGCGCCCCGAGGCGTACCGGCCCGACATCAACCCCGAACTGGCGCGTTCGCGTCGCGATGTGGTGCTGGGCGCGATGTTGCGCAATGAGGCGATCACCCGCGCGCAATGGGAGCGGGCGGTGGCCTCGCCGGTCGAAACGCGCATCCATCGTCCTCCTTCCGATCTCGGCCCCTACTTCATCGAACATGTTCGCCAGTTCGTCGGCGGACAGTGGGGCGATCACTTCGTTTACAACATGGGCGCCACCATCACCGTGACCATGGATTCGGCCATCCAGCATGCGGCCGACAGCGCGCTCAGGCTCCGCCTCGAGGGCGTGCGGGCGCGCCAAAAGCGCCGCACCGCGGTCGGGTACGACATGCCGGGATTATTGGGGGTTCCCCTGGAAGGCATTCTCCGCGACTGGGACCGCCACTATGAACGCTTCGAGAAGGATTTCCTGGAGCCCGATGCGCGCGCCGGAGGCAGGCGCTTTCCCGCGTCGTTGCGATACCGGCCCGCGCAGGCCGCCCTGGTCGTCATCGAGAACGAGACGGGGGCAGTCCGTGCCCTCGTGGGCGGGAGCGACTTCGCGGTCACCAAGTACAACCGCGCCCTGCAGGCGGTGCGCTCCCCCGGATCGGCGTTCAAGCCCTTCGTGTACGCTGCGGCCATCGAGCGCGGCGCGGGGCCCGGCGACATCGTGAACGACCAGCCCATCTCGATCCCCGAGCTCACCGACACGGGCCGGGTCTGGCAGCCGACGAATTTCGATCCCGGATTCGAGGGACGCATGACCATGCGCCGCGCCTTCTACCGCTCCAAGAACCTGCCTGCGGTGGAGACCGGGCTCAAGGTCGGCGTGGAGAACGTCGTGTCGCTGGCGCGCCGCTTCGGGTTTCGCCGCCGCATTCCCGCCGTGCCGTCCCTCACGCTCGGCGCGGCCGATGTGACCTTGCTCGAGCTCACGTCGGCGTACACGGTGTTCCCCAACGGTGGCGACCGGCACGAGCCCTATTTCGTGGAGTCCGTGCATGACCGCCAGGGGCGCGAGCTTTACCGTCATTCGCCGCGCCGCGACGGCGTGCTGACACCGCAGGTGGCATGGCTGCTCACCAGCATGCTGCAGGACGTCAACATCCGCGGCACGGCCGCCTCGATCCGGGGTGCGGGCCTGCATCATCCCTCCGGCGGGAAGACCGGCACCACGAATGACTACACCGACGCGTGGTACGTGGGCTTCACCCGGGATTACACCGCGGGAATCTGGGTGGGCGTGGACGACTATTCTTCGATGGGGCCGGGCAACACCGGGTCGTCGAACGCCGTGCCGCTCTGGATCGACGTGATGCGCGTTACCGAGCGGGGCATGCCCGCGCGCGACTTCCCCCGACCCGAGGGAATCATCGACATCAGCATGTGCCCGGTCACGGGGCTGCGGGCCCAATCATTCTGTCCCTCGCCGCACATCCACGACCATTACCTCGCGGGCCACGGGCCCACGGGCTATTGCTCACCCGGGTTCCATACGCGCAGTCCCGCGCTCGTGGGCGACGGCGGCCCTGCCCATGCTCCTCCCGCGCCGTCCCCGGAACCGCAACCCGAGGTCACACCCCAGGATGTTGAAGACGAATCTCCTCCGGAGAGGCGTCGTCTCCGCAGAACGTTCTGACTTCGCTTTGCATCTTTGGAACCATCATGACGCCTGAATGGATCTGGATCGTTCTCTTCCTCGCCGCCGTGGCGGGAGGGTTTCTCGCGTCGAAACAGGCGCGCGCCGCGGGAAGCCGCGAGGCGGAACTCGAGGCCGCGCCGTTGCGCGAGCGCGCGGAGGCAGCGGAAACTCGCCTTGAATCGGCACGCTTCGAACTTCAAGAGGCCTTGAGAGAGCAGAGCCGACTGACGCAAATGTCTTCGCGCATTCCCGAGTTGGAGGGGGAAGTGCGAAAGTTGAGAGAGCGTGCAGAATCCCTCGGTAGCGAGCTGCGGGAATTCGAGAGAAGCAATGCCGAGCTGAAAACGGAACTACGCGAGACCAAGGCTCGTGAGCCGGAGGTGCGCGCTGCCCTGCAGCGCGAGTTGGCGCAATTCTTGGATAAAGAGGGTAAAGGTCTGGCTCGATATAACGTTGAATCTTTAGAGAATATTCTTGGTCCACTAAGGACAAAGCTGCAAGATTTCGAGAAAAAGGTTGAGGATACGCAAAAAGACGGGCATGCCCGGCACGTTGAACTGAAAACACAAATTACGGGACTGCTGGGGATGAACCAGCGCCTCAGCGAGGAAGCACAAAATCTGACGCTAGCTCTGAAAGGGGAGAATAAAACAAGCGGAAACTGGGGCGAACTTGTACTTGAGCGTGTGCTGGAATGGTCTGGACTAGAAAAGGGACGCGAGTATGACGTTCAACAGGCATTTACAAACGAAGAGGGGCGTCGAAAATTTCCCGACGTTGTGGTTTATTTGCCTGAAAAACGTCAGCTTGTTGTTGATGCAAAAGTCTCTTTGGTGGCGTACGAAAGATATTGCTCGGCCGAATCACCTGAAGTCGCAGCACAGGAATTACAAGTTCATATCAATTCTGTCCGGCAACACATTCGGAATCTTTCAGAACAGCGGTATCAGGATCTTCCGGGCTTAACGACACCTGATTTTGTCTTCTTGTTTATGCCTTTAGAGCCTGCTTTCATTGTGGCAGTTAAGCGCGATGAATCGCTATTTGAAGAGGCTTTTCGGAGGAATATTGTCATTGTCTCTCCAACCACGCTACTTGCGACGTTACGCACGGTTGCCAATATCTGGAAGCAAGAAAAGCGTACTCGCAACGCGGAAGAGATCGCGCGACTTGCAGGTAACTTGTACGACAAGTTCGTTGGCTTTTTGGATGATCTTCAAGGCATTGGTGATAGTTTGGAGAAAGCTCAAGGACGTTATGAAGAAGCCCGTAAGAAGCTTAAGGACGGAAAAGGCAACTTAGTCGGAAGTGTCGAACGAATCCGTTTACAGGGCGCAAGAGCCAAGAAACGGATTCCCGCGGCATGGCGCGACGAGGGTGAACCGGCCCTGGAAGCGGCGGAAGAGCCTGAGGACGCTGAGGATGCAAAAGACGACGAAGAATCCCCTCAGGCCTGAATTTCCCCCGATAGAGGCCCCCCGTCCTTCCTGTTTTCCGTAAGTTAGGGGAGCCCCCCCAACTCCGGAGACTCGCATGGATTTTCCGTTCTCGACCCTGCCGGGCCTGATCCAGTACGCCGGCAAGACGCACCGCAATCCCGCCGCGCTCGCGCATCGTGAGGACGGTGCGTGGCAGGCACTTTCTTCCGAAGCCGTGTTCGACCAGGTCCGTCGCGCGGGAGCGGGGCTCATCGCCTGGGGGCTGCGACCCGGGGACCGCGTGGGCATCGCCGCGTCGCCTTCTCCGTATTGGCTCATGGCCGATTGGGCGTCGCTCGGGGCGGGCGCGGTCACGGTGCCGATGTTCCCCAACGCGGCGCCCGAGAACCTTGCGCACCAGATCGGGGAGACGGGGATGCGGGTGCTCTTCGTCGATACTGTGGCGCAACGCCGCGCCCTCGAACCGTTGTGCGGTAGCATCGAGCGCGTGATCGTGTTGCGTCCCGAAGCCGACGGTGACGGGGAGGGGGACACCTGGGCATCACTGCTGTCGGAGGGGGGCGAGCAGGATGACCAATGGGCGCAGGAGTGGGATCGCCGCGGCGAGGCCGTGCGTCCGGTGGACACGGCGACGATCATCTACACCTCCGGGAGCACGGGCCTTCCCAAGGGCGTGGAACTGACGCACGGCAACATCGTCAGCCAGGTGCAGGGCGCGCGCCGTCTCTTTCCGCTCGATCCCGATGCCGACCGCGCGCTGTCGTTCCTTCCCTTGGCGCACATCTTCGAGCGGATGGTGTCGTGCTACTACGTTGCCTCGGGCATCGGCGTGTGGTTCGCCTCGGACCCGAAGAAGGCGGGCGAGGACGCGCGCGACGTGCATCCCACCATCATCACGCTCGTGCCGCGCTTTCTGGAGAAGATCCGCACGCGCGTGCGCGAAGGGATCGAGACGGCCTCGGCGTTTCGCAAGGTGCTCGGCACCGCGGCGCTCGATCGCGCCGAGGCGAAGGACCCGGAGGCCGCGCCCTCGCTGACCGATCGCATCTACGATGCGCTGGTGTACCGCAAGGTGCGCGGCGCCCTCGGCGGCAAGGTGCGCCTCGCCATTTGCGGGAGCGCGCCGCTCGACCCGAAGCTGGCGGCGTTTTACCTGAACCTCGGCATTCCGCTGTATGAAGGCTACGGCCTCACCGAGTGCTCGCCCGTGCTGTCGGCCAATTACCCGGGGCATCGCAAGCTCGGCACGGTGGGGCGCATCATGCCCGGGGTCGAGGTGCGCATCGCGGATGACGGGGAGGTCCTGGCGCGCGGCCCGAACATCATGAAGGGGTATTACAAGCACCCCGACGCGACGCGCGAGAGCATCGATTCGGATGGATGGCTGCACACCGGCGATCTCGGCAGCCTCGAGGACGGCTGGTTGACGCTGACGGGACGCAAGAAGGAGCTGTTCAAGACCGCGAACGGCAAGTACGTGGCCCCGGTGCCCATCGAGCAGGCGCTGGCGGCGCACAAGCCGATCGACATGGCGCTGGTGGTGGCGGAGGGCCGCACCTATGTCTCGGTACTGGTCATTCCTGATTTCGAGAACCTGGCGGCCTTCAAGGAATCGATGGGGGCGGGGGAGGCTGACGATACGACCTTCCTGCGTTCACCGGAGCTCAAGGCCCGGGTGCAGGAGATCATCGATGCGGTGAACCAGCATCTCAGCCACTGGGAGCAGGTTCGCCGGTTCCACATCGTGGAAACTCCGCTGACCATCCACAGCGGCGACATGACACCGACCCTGAAGCTGCGCCGCAATGCGGTGGAGAAGCGGTTTCAGAGGGAGATCGAGGGGATGTACAGGGAGAATTAAGAATTGGGAATTAAGAATTAAGAATTGAACACAGGGGGTAAGGGGGAGTTGCACGGCGGCGGGCATGGACTTGATGGACTGACTGGACTCGATGGACGGAACGCTTTGTCCAGTCAGTCCATCAAGTCCATGTCGTCCATCCTTATTTCTCCCGCCGCCCGCTAGGTATATTTCCTCCCGTCATGAAATTCACGCGTAAAACCGACTACGCCCTGCGGGCGATGCAATACCTGACCCGGCGTCATTACGAGGCCCTGGAGTCGGGCGTACCCGCCGCGCCGGTGTCGGTCCCGGTGATCGCCGGTGACTCCGGGTTGTCGTTGCGGTTCCTCAGCGGCATCATGGCCAACCTGTCGCGCAAGGGCATCGTCAAGGCGGTTCCGGGCCCGGGCGGAGGGCTGACCTTGGGCCGGCCCCCCGAATCCATCACCATTCTCGACATCGTCGAAACGGTCGAAGGACCGATCAATCTGATGGACTGCATGTCGCATCCCGAGACCTGCGGCGACGCCAACGGATGCTCGATCATGGGGGTGCTGCACACGGCGCAGGGGGCCCTGGTCAACAGCCTGCGCGGTACGAACCTGAAGCTCATGGTGCGCGCCAAGTCCTCTCCTTTCCGTGAGTTACCCGAAGGGCATTACCTGAAGCCGAGGTTCGGGTGCCCGGTGCTTAAGTGAGTAGACAGTGAACAGTGAGCAGTGAACAATTGCGGGTTGCTGCCCACTGTCCACTGCCCACTGCCCACTGCCCACTGTCTACTGTCTTCCTCTTGACCCCCCCCGCTTTTTTAAGCAATTTTCCGCTTTTCTGTCTCGTTTTCTCACCTTTTTTCGCTCGAAAAGGCCCCTCGCCCATGAAATTGCACGAGTATCAAGGCAAGGCCCTGTTGCGCAAAGCGGGCCTGCCCGTGCCGCGTGGCGAGGTCGTGTTCAAATCCGAAGAAGTTTCATCCGCGTTGAACGTCCTTGGGGGCGAACAAGGTGTCGCCAAGGCGCAGGCGTTTACCGGTGGTCGCGGCAAGGCCGGCGGCATCAAGGTGTTCAAGTCGGCGCAAGAGGCCGCGGACGCGGCGAAGGCGTTGATCGGGATGACCTTGGTCACGCACCAGACCGGTCCCGAGGGCGTGAAGATCGAGGCCGTGTTGCTCGAGGAGATGAGCCAGGTGTCGCGCGAGTTGTACTTCGCCGTCACGCTTGACCGGGCCAAAGCGAACATCGTGTTCATCCTCAGCCCCGAAGGCGGCATGGACATCGAGGAGATCGCGGAGAAAACCCCCGAGAAAATCCTCAAGCTGTATCCGGAGTGGGGGACAGGTCCCGATGACGCCCTGCTCGGGGAGGCTTCGAAGTTCCTCGGTCTCGAGGGGACGCAGGCGGTGCAGTTCGCCGACATCGCCCGCAAGCTTTACGACGTGTATGTCGCGACTGATTGCTCCCTGCTCGAGATCAACCCGCTGGCCGTCAATGCCGCGGGCGACCTGATCCTGCTCGATGCGAAGGTGCTGCTCGACGAGAACGCACTCTTCCGCCAGAAGGACACCGGCGGCGACCCCGACGCGGAGAAGGATCCCGGAGAGATCGAGGCGGCGAAGTACGGGCTCAGCTACATCAAGCTCGACGGCGACATCGGCTGCATGGTCAACGGCGCGGGTCTCGCCATGGCGACGATGGACATCATCGCGCACTACGGCGCGCAGCCGGCCAACTTCCTGGACGTGGGCGGTTCCGCCTCGGAGGAGGCGGTCACCAAGGCGTTCGAAATCATCACCGCCGACAAGAACGTGAAGGCCATCCTGGTCAACATCTTCGGCGGGATCATGCCCTGCGACCGCATCGCGCGCGGCATCATCGCGGCGGTCAATACCACGGGGCTCGAAGTGCCGCTGGTCGTCCGCCTCGAGGGCACCAATGTCGAAGAGGGCAAGGCCGTGATCGCGGCTTCGGGGCTGAACCTGACTTCCGCCGACGATCTCGAGGACGCCGCCCGCAAGGCTGCGGATCTTGTCAAGAACACCAACGCCATGAAGGCAAAGGGCTGATTCCATGGCGATCCTGATCGACAACAACACGCGCCTCATCACCCAGGGCATCACCGGCAAGGCCGGGCTTTTCCATTCGCAGAAGTGCCGCGACTATGGCACCAACGTCGTCGGCGGCGTCACCCCGAAAAAGGGCGGCACCACGGTGGACGGGTTCCCGGTCTTCAACACCGTGAAGGAGGCCCGCGAGGCCACCGGCGCCAACGCCACCATGATTTTCGTGCCCGCGCCCTTCGCGGCCGATGCGATCCTTGAGGCCGCGGATGCGGGCATCGAACTCATCGTGGCCATCACCGAGGGCATTCCCGTCCTCGACATGCTGCGCGTGCACAACGCGCTCAAGGGACGCCCCAACATCCTCATCGGCCCCAACTGCCCCGGCGTCACCACCGCGGGCGTGTGCAAGATCGGCATCGCGCCCGGTCCCATCCACAAAAAGGGCAAGATCGGCATCGTCTCCCGCTCCGGCACGCTGACCTACGAGGCCGTGTACCAGACC
>JBJHDK010000024.1:0-31283 GCA_050486505.1 Fibrobacteria bacterium
CAACGTGACCAGCCCGTCCCGGTACATGGCCAGGAGATGCTGGTCGAAGGTCTGCATCCCGTAGTACTGACCCTCGGCGATCGCGTCCGGCAACTCGGTGACCTTCTCCGGGTCGGCGACGAAGTTGTACATGCGGGCCGTCATCTTTGGCCACCAGTAATAGATGCCGCCGATGAAGGCGATCATGGTGCTGCCCATGGCCACATAGTGGAAGTGGGAGATCACGAAATAGGTGTCGTGGAGGTGGATGTCAACCGACAGGATGCCGAGGATGATGCCGGTCAGGCCGCCGATGGTGAAGTTGAACAGGAACTGCAGTGCGTAGAGCATCGGCGTGGTCAGCTGGATCGAGCCTTGGTAAAGCGTTGTCGTCCAGTTGAAGACCTTGATGGCTGACGGCACGGCGGTGAAGAAAGTGAGGAAGGAGAAAATGGTCACGGCGACATCCGACATGCCCGAGACGAACATGTGATGCCCCCAAACGAGGAAGCCGATGATGGTGATGGCGACGGATGAAAACGCAATGAACTTGTACCCGAAAATGTCCTTACGGGAAAATGCCGTGATCAGCTCTGAGACGACGCCGAAGGCGGGAACCACGATGATGTACACGGCAGGGTGCGAGTAGAACCAGAAGAAGTGCTGCATAAGCAGCGGATCCCCGCCCAGTGCCGGGTCGAAGATTCCGATCAGGAAGAAATTCTCGATGAGGAGCAGGAGCAGGGTAATGCCGAGAACGGGGGTGGCGAACACCTGCATGATGCCCGTGGCGTAAAGAGACCACACGAAAAGAGGAAGGCGGAACCAGGTCATTCCCGGGGCTCGCATCTTGTGGATGGTCACGATGAAGTTCACACCGGTGAGAATTGAGGAAAAACCGAGGATGAATGCCGCCGTCAGCATCCACAATACCGCGGGGTTCTGGGAGAGGGAGTAGGGGGCGTAGAAAGTCCACCCTGAATCCGCCTGGCCCGTCGTGAGGGAGTACAGTGCCACGGCGGCACCAATCCAGTAGAGATACAGGCTGGTCAGGTTGAGTTTGGGGAATGCAAGGTCTTTCGCCCCAAGCTGGATCGGCAGGATGAAGTTTCCCAGTGCTCCCGGGATTCCTGGTACGACCACAAGAAATACCATGATGACGCCATGCATGGTAAAGAAGTGGTTGTAGGTATCCGGGGTCATGAAGATCTCAAGCGGACTCCACAGCTCCAGCCTGAACAGGAAGGCATAAGTGCCCCCGGCAATGAAGAAGAAGAGAATCGAGGCCAGATACATCAGCCCGATGCGCTTGTGGTCGACGGTCACGAGCCAGGAAAGGATCCCGCGCTTGACCTGGAGGTAATTGATGTTTTCGTGCGAGTGCGCGTTCATGTTCGGTCCGTTCCGCTGTCGGCGTTATTCCAGGGTCTGGATGTAGGCAATGAGTGCTTCGATTTCGTTATCGCTGACGATGCCGCGGTAGGAGGGCATCACGGGAGGGTATCCGGCAGTGATTTCGGAAGCAGGGTCGAGAATCGACCGGCGGATGTATTCCGCATCGGCGACGACCGTCCTCCCGTCCGCCAAGGAGACGTTGGACTCCCAGAGCCCCTTCCAGGACGGTCCAACACCGCGGGTACCGTCGATGCTGTGGCAGGCATTGCAACCGCGTTGCGTATAAACACGCGCACCGAATTCAGCCGGCGTCATTCCGCCTCCGGCAGCCGCTTCGGCGGTTTCCACCAGCCAGTCCTCGTATTCATCCCGCTCAACAACCTTGACAGCGGTGAGCATGTACGAGTGACTTGTTCCGCAGTACTGGGTGCACAGGGCGGGGAAGACGCCTGTCTTCGTCGCCTCGAACCACATGGTGTGATAGCGGCCCGGGACGACGTCGGCCTTGGCGCGGAACGCTGGCACGAAGAATCCGTGGATCACATCGGTGCTGGTCATGCGCAATTTGACGGGCTGACGAACGGGGACGACCAACGTGTCAGTGCTGAATCCCTGTGGGTAGTTGAAGGTCCAGCTCCATTTCATGCCGACGACGTCGACTTGCATCGCGTTCGCGGGAGCGACGCGCATGTGCCAATACCCGCGCATGCCGATGAAGAACAAAGCCATCACGATGATCAGGGGGATGACCGTCCAACTGACTTCCAGCCAGGTGTTGTGGATCATCTGACCCGAAGCAAGCTGGTCGGGGCGGCGTCGCGCATACTTGAGGACGAAGTATCCGATGAGGAAAACAATCAGAAAGAAAAAGAACAGCGAAATCCAGTAATAGAGGTTGAAAGCCCAGTCCACTTTTGCAGCGAACGTGGAAGCTTGCTCAGGCAGCCAGAATGTCTTTGTGGTTTCCATAGGGTATGATCCGTCCCTGACCCGCGCGTTGGGTCAGGCTTCCTTTGCCTTGGGGGTTGCGGCAGATCTCTTGTTTCGCGTCTCCCGGATCCACAGGGGGACGAGCAATAGTAACAACAGGGCGAGCACGATGAGCCCGCCTGTTCGCATGAAGTTGCGTGCAAACAGGACGTAGCCCTGGGCATCTTCATCGTATTGGTAGCAGAGCATCATGATGCGTTCCCCGAGGGACAGGCTGCGACCTTCGGAGGCATCAAGCAGCGCAAGGCGAATGTCGCGCGGGGAGAATTCGATACCGTAAAGATAGCGGGCGACTGTTCCGTCCGGACTGAGGAAGATGAGGCCGGCACCGTGCGCGAAGTCATTCTGGGCGGGGACGAAGTTGTAATGGTAACCGACGGAACGTGCGAGAGCCCGCACGGCCTTGTATTCGCCGGTAAGGAAATGCCATCCGGAGCCGGCCTCGGGCTTTCCCAGGTCGGGAAGAATGCGTTCCTTGACCGGAAGGGCGTCGGCAGGCCCCTCACGCCAGTCCATGCTCACAGTGAGGATTTCGTACTCCGTTCCGGGAGACCATTCCAAGGGTCTGAGGGCGCGAACCATTCCGTCCTGCACAAGTCCGCAAAGCATGGGGCAGTGGAAGTAGGAGAAGTTCAGGAGAACGGGCTTGCCGCGTGAGAAATAATCGCCGAGTCGAACCTGCTCACCATGCTCGTTTAGAAACGGAAGGCTCATGTCGACCTTCTCGCCGAGGCGTTCTTCAATGCCCGCGCCGATGGCCGCCTGATGCATGCCGCCGGCCGTGTCGGGGCGCGACAAATCAGGCATGACGGCAATTGCAGAAGCGAGAAGCAGGGTGTGAAGCAAGGTCTTGTTGTTCCCGTGGGTTATTAACGGTTGGAGTCGCCGTCGGTCCAGGCAAGGATTTCCATGGCGCGGCGGATGGGGATGCGCGCCTTGCCGTCAACACCGTCGCCATACGAGCCCAGAAGGGCATCGTCTTTTGTGCGCAATGCCTCGACGGCCTCAAGCCCCTGCTCGAGCCCGGTGACCTCCTTGCGCAGCATTTCGTTGCTGGCTGCGGAGGTGGACCATAAGACGGCCACGAAGAGAAAGGCGACCAGGATCGCCAAGCTGAAGGGAATCACCCAGACGGCACTCGTAAAATCCAAATCCTGCATTTCATGGCCGATGCCATGAGTGTCATGTCCGCTCATTTCGGAACCCCGTTATCGTAGGACAGGCTTTGCTTCAAGCGGGGATCCCCCACAGGAATCAGGCTTGCCTGCCGCAGGTTGTGCATGAAATAGAACATGAAGAAGCCGCCGACGGTCAGGATGGCTCCGATGTCGGAGAGTCCGAAGCTCGGACCTGAGCGGTGGAAGTATGGCTGCACCAGCCAGTAAATGTCGATGTAGCACATGACGAGCAACCACACCGCCCCCGCACCCAGAAGAAGCGGGCGACGCTTCACATTGTGGGACATCAGGAAGAGGAAAGGAACCGCGAAGTGAAACCAGGGAAGCATGAGGCTGATCGTTTTCCAAGCCCCTTCGGAGCGGATCATGAAGAAGTAGGTGCCCTCGGGAATGTTGGCGTACCAGATCAGCATGAACTGGCTGAAGGCAATGTAGGCCCAGAAAACATTGTGACCGAACAGCAGTTTGCCCATGTCATGATAGTGCTCGACGTTGACGGAGTTCTGGAGGTGCCCGGTTTTGCGCAGCCAGGATACAAGCAGAATCAGCGTGCAATAGAAAGCGACGACTGCGCCGGCGAAGTAGTAGACTCCGAACATGGTGGAGTACCAGTGCGAGTCGATCGACATCATCCAGTCAAAGGCGAAGAAGGTCAGGGTCAGGGCGAAGAGGATCAGGCCGGGGGCTGACATGCGGCCCATGGTCCTCGACAGCTTCGGATCGCGGGTCTCGTCCTGGCGGCGAGAGACGCGCAGGAACCACCATCCCAGGAAGGCCCAGATCACCGCATAGATTGCGGCGCGAACATAGAAGAAGGGGAGATTGAGACACGCCGCCTTGTCCTGGACAAGGAGGTCGGTGGCGCGAACCTCTTCACGGCTCCAGCTGTACAGCTCGTGAACACCGAGCATCAGGGGGATGAAAAGCAGAACCATCAATAGCAGGTTGTTGCCGAGGGTCTCCGCGACACGGCGGACAGTGACACTCCAGCTGGCCCGCGCGAGGTGCTGAACCATCACGAAGAAGCTGGCTCCCAGAGCAATGGCCAGGAAGAAGCTGAACGCAGTGAGGTAAGAGACAAAAAAAGTCTGGCGGTTCTGCTGGAATGCGACGGCGCACAGCAATACGCCGACCACACCGGCGCCGAGGAACCAGTTGGTGGTCTTGGCCAGTTTTTCGCCAAGCTGGAGGGTATCCTTTGTTTCGACCATGTCCATGCTACCTCAGTTGGCTTTTTCGCCTTCGGGGACGTCGCTTGTTGATGCGCGCTGGCTCAATTGCAGCGCTCTGACATAGGCCGTGATGGCCCAGCGGTCGGATTCGGGAATCTGGGTGGCGTAACCCGGCATGTTGCGCAGGCCCCGGGAAATCACCTGAAAGATCTGCCCGTCGGCGAGCCCAACGATGCGCGCGTCGTGAAGGCTCGGCGGAGGAATGAAACCGCGTTTGATCACGATCCCGTTTCCGATGCCCGTGGCGGCATGGCAGGGAGTGCAGTAGATGTCGTAGCGTGCCTGGCCGCGTTCGAGAAGCTCCAGGGTTACGGGCATCGGATTCACGCGGACGGGATTCAAGGTATCGCCGCCACGGTAGAAGGCATCGTCTTCCTTCAGCAGGCCGCGTGCCACGGTTCCTTCGGGTGGGGTACGCATGTTGCGCCCGTCCTCGAAGAAAGTGTTTCCTTCATAGGCATTGTAACGCGGCTGGAACTCCATGCCGTGCATGATCCACATGGGAGGCTGGCGGGAAATCTGGCCACGGCATCCCGAGAACAGGAGAACTCCCGTCAGCGCGATGGCCAGCAATGCTGTGGGCTTCAAGTCAGTCCTCCAGGATTTCGATGTTGGTGCCGCCGATGGATTCGAGCAAGGACTTCGCGGACTCCGCGTCAAACTTGGGATCGTGCGCCTCAATGCTGATGAAGAACCCGTCGTCGGTTGCCTTCTTGAAGTTTTCGCTCTTGAAGAGGGCATGGTAGAAGCGGGGTAGGCCGTTCAGCGCGAGCATACCCAGAATGCAACCGAAGGCGGCGAAAAGGATGCCGGGTTCGAATGTGACCGGAAGATAGGCCGGGTAGGCCACCATGGGTTTGCCGCCGATCAGCAGGGGGTAGGCGTACTTATGGATCCAATACTGCAGTCCAAAGCCGCCGAAAGCGCCAGCCACCGCGCAGAAGAAGGCGATCCAGCCGAGCTTGGAGTCACCCAGGCCCATGGCACGCTCAATTCCGTGGATGGGGAACGGAGAATGCACGTCCCACTTCTGGTAGCCGGCGTCACGAACCTTTTCCGCGGCGTGATAGACGTCGGCAGGATTACGGAATTCGGCAAGGATCCCGAAGAGGCGGGGAGGCTTGCTCGTGCTGGGATTCGACATGGTGGTCATGCTCCTCATCCTAGTGGCGATCGCCGTCATGGGCATGGTGGTGCGGGTTGGCTTCAGGCATGACAGCCTTGACCTCCGACATGGCCAGCTGCGGCAGGAACTTCAGGAAAAGCAGGAAGAATGTGAAGAACAGTCCGAAGGTTCCGACGAAGGTGAAAACCTCGACCCACGAGGGACGGTAGTAGCCCCAAGAGCTGGGCAGGAAGTCGGCATGCAGGGTCACCACGATCACGAAGCGCTCGAACCACATGCCGATGTTGATGAAAATCGTCAAGATGAACGTGATGAGCAGGTTGCGACGGATCTTGCGGAACCAGAAAAGCTGGGGTGAAATCACGTTGCATGCGATCATGATCCAGTAGGCCCATGCGAATTCGCCGAGGGCGCGGTTCCAGAAGGCGTACCGTTCGTAGATCCAGCCGCTATACCAAGCGATGAAGATTTCCATGAAATAGGCGTAGCCCACCAAGGTCCCCGTCAGGAGCATGAACTTGTTCATGTTCTCGATGTGGTGCAGGCGAACGACCTTCTTGAACCCGAACAGCTCGCGCACGATGATGAGCAGGGTGGCGACCATCGCGAATCCGGAGAACACTGCGCCCGCGACGAAGTAGGGCGGGAAGATGGTGGTGTGCCATCCCGGGATCTTCGAGACCGCGAAGTCGAAGGACACGATCGAGTGCACCGAAAGCACCAGCGGCGTGGAGATGGCGGCGAGAATGAGATACGCGCGCTCATAGTTCTGCCAGTGGCGTGCAGCACCGCGCCATCCGAGCGAGAAGACACCAAGCACGAACTTGCGAACCTTGGTCTTGGCACGGTCGCGCAGGGTCGCGAGGTCGGGAATCAGGCCCATGTACCAGAACAGCAGCGAGACCGTGAAATACGTGCTGATGGCGAAGACGTCCCAGAACAGCGGGCTGCGTGTGTTCGGCCACATTTCCATCTGGTTGGGGAGGGGGAAGATGTAGTACACCACCCAGACCCGGCCGACATGGAAGGCAGGGAACACCCCCGCGCACATGACGGCGAAAATGGTCATGGCTTCGGAGAAGCGGTTGATTGCGGTGCGCCACTTCTGCCGGAAAAGGAACAGGATGGCCGAAATCAACGTGCCCGCGTGTCCGATGCCGATCCACCACACGAAGTTCACAATATCCCATCCCCAAGCGACGGGCACGTTCGTTCCCCAGATGCCGACACCCTCCCAGAAGAGGTAGCCGAAGAGGCCGAACATCAGCAGCATCAGTGAGCCGCTCATCATGAGCAAAAGCACCCATGTCGATGTCAGCTTGGTTTCCGTAGGGGCGGAAATGATCTCCGTGACTTCATGGAAGTCGCGGGTTTCAACGAGCACGGGTCTTTGGGTCGGATCGTCGTCGCGATGCAGCATCATGATAGGTCCGTTCTTCCTTGCGCCGTCGTCGCTTACGCCCCGGCCCGTTCAAGGGCGGGGTTGGGGTTGCGCACGCGCGCCAGGTAGCTCGTGCGGGGCTTGAGGTTGAGGTCGCCCAACAGGCCGTAATCACGGCTGTTGGCCTTGAGTTTCGAAACGCGGCTTCCCGGATCATTGATGTTTCCGAAGACAATGGCCTGCGTCGGGCAGGTCTGGCCGCACGCCGGAGTGATGGCGCCATCAGGGATGATTTCACTCCCGGCATTCTTCGAGGTGATGCGTGCGCGCTCGATGCGCTGAACGCAGTAGGTGCACTTCTCCATGACGCCACGGAACCGAACGGTGACATCCGGGTTCATTTTCATCTTCTCCGTCTCGGAGAGGGCGTTCGTATAGTTGAAGAAGTTGAAGCGACGCACCTTGAATGGGCAGTTGTTCGAACAATACCGCGTGCCGATACAGCGGTTGTACACCATGTCGTTCAGGCCTTCGTGCGAGTGCACGGTGGCGGCGACGGGGCAGACCTCTTCGCACGGGGCGTTCTCGCAGTGCTGGCAGGTCATCGGCTGGAACTCCAGCTGGGGATCTTCGACGTCGCCCGTGAAGTAGCGATCAAGGCGCAGCCAGTGCATTTCCCGGCCGCGGAGAACCTGTTCCTTGCCGACGGTCGGAATGTTGTTTTCGGCCTGACAGGCGATGAGACAGGCATTGCAGCCCGTGCAGCTGTTCAGGTCGATGGCCATGCCCCACTGCATGCCTTTGGAGAAGTCGTAGGTTCCGCGGACGCTTTCGTCCCAGAGGCTGCGCTCGGGGGGATGCGGGTTCCAGCGTTTCTCGGAGGCGAAGTCCTTGGGGTCGCCGAGGTAATCTTCCAAGTCTCCCGTGCGGATGATCGGACGACCCATCAGGGACCAGTGATCCTGGGTGCAAGCGATGGGGTAGACGCGGTTGATGCGTTCGATGGAAACGTCGGAGGCGATGTGAGGGGTCGCTCCCTCCATCAATGAGTATGCGTTGAAGCCGGCTTCCTCGCCGACCTTGCCGACGTGAATGCGACCGTACCCGAGGTGGAGCAGCAGGGTCTCGTCCGCCATTCCGGGGAGCACCCAGGCTGCGGCTTCGAGCGAGCGGCCGTTGACGGTGATGCGCACCATCGGACGCTTGCGGTAATCGGAGAGCGTCGTTCCGGTACTTTCCTTGTTCAGGAGCCTGTTGAGGCCGAGTTCATCGGCCATCTTCGGCCCCATCAGCACCGCGTTGTCCCAAGTCAGCTTGGTGATCGGGTCGGGAAGTTCCTGCAGCCATGCATTATTGGCGTATCGACCGTCGAAAATCCGGGCGTCTTCGCGGAACAGGAGCTCGAGTCCGCGTGACGGGGCAGGCAGTGCGCGCACCAAGGCCGCAACGCCATTTCCGTTACCCGTGACCGATGCGGGACGCCCGGCCTCGACGAGACCGTCGTGCAGCCATCTGCGCCAGCGGGTCTCGAAGTCGGTGCCTGGGGCACGGCGCGACCAGTAGTCCTTGACGATGTCGTGGTCCTTGTCGTGGCGGTACCCCGAGAGGCGCGCCAGGAACTCGATGGAATCAAGCGTTTCGTACAGCGGTGCGATCAGAGGCTGGGCGATGGCAGTGGTCCCGTCGTGCGACAGGGTGTCCCCCCAGCTCTCCAGATAATGGCTCAAGGGCAGGTGCCAATCCGAAACGGCGGCAGTCTCGTTCGCTTCGAGTCCGAGATGAACGGAGAACGAGGCGCGTGCGATCTTCGACGCGAATTCCAGGTCGATCGGGGATGCGTATGCGGGGTTGGCGTCGAGGACGACGAGCGCGTTGACGCGGCCTGCTTCGAGATCGTCGGCGAGGGCCCGCAAGGATGCGAGCGAGTTCTCGGGGGCTCCGTTCGGGTTCGTCGCGTTCAGGGCGTGGACGCTCGAAGGCACGAAGTCCACGGTCTTCCCGACGTTGCCGAGCGCGCGGTTCAGCGCGTGCGCGATCGCATGCACGGCGGCGGGCTGGTACTTGCCCACGGCAATCACGGACTTGCCGCGATGCGCCATGAGATCTGCCGCGAGTGCCTCGATCCAGGTGGCCGAGATGCCCTCCGCATTACGGGGGATCGCATTGAGGTCAACACCGAGGTCGGGGACGCCAAGGCCCTGTGCACGCAGTTCGCGGGCGAGGGAAAGGAGCGTTTGGGGGATCGCACCGGGCTTGACGCGCAGGCGGTGATCGGCGGCTCCGCCCGTGACGGTGTAGCCCGATTCAACGACGTAGAGACGGCTCATGCCGTCCTTGCCGTTTTCCGGGCTATGCGCCTTCGCGAAACCACGGGCGTTGACGAGGTGCATGGGCTCCGCATCCAGGAAATCACAGTCTACGGAGAGGACGCGTAGCGCTTTGTCGAAATGGTACAGTGGCTCGGCCGCACGACCCGTCAGGGCGTGCAGGCCGGTGAGCGCGTTGTCGCGCGAAACCGGCTCGTAGGTGTGCCACATGGCGTTCGGGAACACGCGCATGGCGTGGTCGCGCACGGCACGGAAGGAGGGGGATGCGGTGTAACCGGAAAGGAAGCGCAGCCCTTCGCCGCCGTTTTCCTTGAGGCGCGCGAAGACCGGGTTCGCTTCGTCCCAGAATGCGTCCCACGTGGAGGCCTCGCCGGCTTTCAGGGGTCTTTGGCTACGCTCGGGGTTGTAAAGATCAAGGATGCTGGCCTGGTGTTGGCGCGAAGCCGCGCCCAGTCCGGCGGGGTGCTTGGGATTACCCTCGATTTTGGTGGGGCGTCCTTCATGGGCTTCTACAATCAGCCCGACGGCGTCGCCAGCGATGGCATGCGAAGTCGCATAAAACTGCGGAACCCCCGGAATGAGCCCCTCTGGTTGCTGGTTGTAGGGGAGGATGTATTTCTCGGGCCGACGCAACCCCTTGCATCCCGTGACGCCAGCGAAAGCCATCCCCGCACCCATGACCTGCAAAAAGCGGCGACGCGAGATGTCGGCACCCATGGTGTCCGCGCCTTCAGGGAACTCATGGGACGCGAAGTCCTTGAATTCAGGAGAATCGGCCAGTTCGTCGAGGCTTTTCCAGGTGGCCTTCCCGGTTTTTTTGGGGTCGATGTTCAGCGGTGACATGCGGAGCAGTCCGTTCTGGTCTGGACGTTGTACATCTTCATGAACTCCCTCCCGAGTTCCGCAGGATCGCCCTCAGGCTTCCATCCGAGGTCGGTCACGAGATCCTTGTTACGAATGCGCGGTGCCGGATTCCGGTGGCAGTCGAGGCACCAGCTCATGCTGAGCGGGGCCACGGCACGAACTTCTTCCATCTGGTCGACACGGCCGTGGCATTCGACGCAGCTGACCCCCTTGTTGACGTGCGCGCTGTGGTCGAAGTAGGCGAAGTCGGCGAGCTTGTGGACACGTACCCATTGAATGGGGAGGCCGGCTTCATGGGCATCGAGAATTTTGCGGATTTCGGGGGAGTCCGTTTTGACCAAGGAGTGGCAGTTCAGGCAGGTTTCCGTGGGGGGGACACCGGCGTGGCGTCCCTGCTCCACATTGTAGTGGCAATAACGACAGTCCAGGCCGAGGTCACCCGCATGCAGTTTGTGGCTGAAAGCGATTGGCTGAACCGGCTGGTAACCCACGACATAGTGCTTGGGAGAAGCCCAGTAGGTAATCGCGAAAACAAGGAAAGCGGTGATCAGAACCACGGATGCCAACAAGATGACCGGTATCTTATTGGACCATTTCGGGAAGAGCATTCGGCTTTTCTCCAGCAGCACGATCCGCGGATGTCGGCAGTTTGCGGGCTTTTGCCGCTCGCGCCGGGCTTCGGGTTCGCTTCAGGGTGTTCGTTTCAAAAAGCGAGGCGAAAGTTAAATCGCGCGCATGCCCCATTCAAGTAACGCACGCTAAAAAAACATGATTTTCAAGGATTGAGAATTATTCTCAATATCTGGCATGCGCATCAGCCTACGAACAGGAGACGCTTGTCCAAGGCCATGGCAATCAGGACGATGGGCAGGTAGGCAAGGGACCAAAAGAAGACATGAACCGCGGCGGCTCGCGTCCGGCTGAGGCGCAGCCGGCGAGCAAGCCAGAGCATGACGCCACCCGAAAGCAGTGCCACGGACAGATACACTTCTCCGGCAAGGCCGTAGATCCATGGAAAAGTCGAGACGACAAGGAGGAGGAGACTTTGCAGCCAAACCTGCCGGAAGCAGGTTTCACCGGAATCGTCGACGAGGCTGAGCATGCGGTAGCCTCCGCGGCGATAGTCGTCCTTGTACATCCACGCAAGTGCCAGAAAGTGGGGGAGTTGCCAGAAAAAAAGCAAAGCGAACAACAGCATTCCACCGACGCCGATATGGTTCTGCGCAGCGGTCCATCCCATCAGGGGCGGCAGCGCGCCCGGAATGCCCCCGACGAGCGTGTTGAACGTGGTGAGCCGCTTGAGCGGCGTATAGACCGCGGCGTACAATGCGACGGTCAGAACGCCGAGGAATGCGGTAAGGAGATTGACGAATTGCCAGAGCAACAGGGCTCCGGCACCGCAGGTGACGAGGCCTGCGATCCATGCCGCACCGAGGCTGAGTCTGCTGGACGGCAGGGGGCGCATGCGGGTGCGCTCCATCGCTCCGTCGTGGCGGATTTCAATGGCCTGGTTGAAGGAGAAGGCGGAAGCCGCAAGGAGTCCCGTTCCGGCAAGTGTCCAAAAAAGAAGCGCCCACTGGAAGTCGAGGCCGGAGCCCATGTAAAACCCCACGACCGTGGTGATCAGGATGTGCAGTGTCATGCGGAGCTTGAACAGCTCGATCAAGGCGGCGGTGCGAGCCAGAAGGCCGTTGTTGGGGGGCTCCGTGGGAGACGTCATCTGGGAGGGTTCGGAAGCGGCTGGAAGAAAAGGTTCATGGGAGGGAGGGAAATCTAGCAACCCCCTGTTTCGGGCGCGCCGCGTGAATGAAAAAGCCCCCCGTCCGGTCAAGGACGAGGGGCCCTCGGGAGACCCCCGTCTCCCTCTCCCTCCCTGGAGGTGCGGATTTAGTGGATCGCGATCCGGGTGGCGGCCGTACCGCGGTCGGGTGTCGTCACACGAAGGACGTAATTGCCCGTGGTCAGCCCCGTGGCCTCAATCGCCCGGCTGGAGGCTCCTCCCAGTGCTGCTTGCGAGAACACAGTGCGACCGTTCAGGTCGGTGATGAGGACGCGGTAAGCGCCTTGTTCGGGAGTTGGCACGCGAACGATGCCCGCCTCGACCCTGATGCCGGGAAGCATCCCGTTGCGGCCACTGCCGGGGAGAATCGAAACGGGTGTCTTGCATGGCGCCTGGTCATCGATCAGGGTCAGGAACTCCACGGAGTGCTGCGGGTCGTATTCGGCGTAACCCGGATCAGTACAGCCGACGTAATCGCGGGCGAGATACTTCATCAGCCGCCAGTTGTACTTCTGCATCAGGCTGTCGTTCACCGTTGTGCCGCCGACATTGCGAGTCCTGATGAAGACGTCGCCATGGCCGGCATTGTTGTATGCCGCGAGGCCGAAACCGACCGTGCGCGTCCATGAGATCGGGCGGTCGCCCGTCTTGCAGGGAGAAGCAGTATTGCATCCCACGCTGTTGGGTTGGGATGTTTCGTCGAGGCTCAGCAGAATGTTGATGGGTCCGTAGACCGGGCCACCCTGGATCCCGTAAGTGGTTCCCGCGACGTTGTTTTCACGACGGGGATGGTTGCGGTAGTTGTACCACTCGTCCCACAGGGCGTCCCAGATGTGGCGGCTGGTCGCCGTGGGCCCGGTTCCGCCGTTCATGGGAAGTTGCTGCCGGGGGTCGGTGATGCCGATGGTTTCAATATCGGCGAAGATGTTCTTCGTCTCGAGATTGGTTTTGCCGTGGTTGATGGTGGCGGGCTGGATGTCGACGCCGATCGCATTGGGCGGAATCTGTCCGATCTGAACCGAGTCCACGTAAATGCGGGCAGTCGCGTTCGAGGAGTGGTTGTTGTGCTGCCAGAATTGCGTCCTGTACGCGCGGAGGAACCACCGGCAGTTCGTGTTCGTCATGTCCTCGTTCGGGCATGGAATGAATGCCAGCGCCGCGTGGGTCGCAAGCATCGACTTGCCCTCAAGCTCGATGAAGTTGCGGACAGCCTGCAACGAAGTGCTGTTCTGCAGCGGATCCTGGTCGCCATTGTTGAAGACGATGATGTCGACGCCCTGGAGGGTTTGCGGAGTGATGTAGGTCTGTAGCTGGCTCCGGTCGAGGCGGAAACCGTAGTCTCTTGCAAGGCGCAACATTTGGCGCTGTGTATGCCCGCGGTTGTGGCCTCCTGCGGTCCAGTCGTAGAGCAGGACATGCCTGATGTTGGTTTTGGCCGCGACGTTGACGTCTTCATTGTACGCACAAACGCTGGGCGAAGCGCCGGCATTCGCGCTGACCTCGGCCGCCGTCGTGAATGCCTGGCAGTTCGGACCTTGTTGGGCAAGCGCGGCTCCCGCCCCCAAGCCGCCGAAGACCAGCACGGCGACTGCGATGGTGGAGTTGATTCCGTTCGGTGATTTCATGGTGGGACCTCCTGAATAACTGTACTCTTATATTATCAGGCAAATTTTTAAAAGTCAACAGAAAAATCACTCATCTTAATTTTTAAAGCAAAAATTGTATCATAAAATGATGATTATTTGTGGGCATTGCATCAGTGCCGATTCAGCTCAAAATCGCCGAAACCGTCATCATGCGTGACAGTTGCGCACGCCAAAACGCAAAAAACCCCCGGCCGCCTCAAACGACCGGGGGTTTTTTCAAAAAAACGACGCTTACTTGCCGCCGAGGTATCCGCTCACGCTCTCGAGAGTGGCCTTCATGGCCTTCTTGTCCTTGGTCCAGTTCGCGGGGCACACTTCGCCGTGCTTTTCGCTGTACTGCAGCGCATCGAGGAGGCGGAGAACTTCTTCGACGTTGCGTCCGATCGGGCGGTGATGCACGACCTGGGCCTGAACCACGCCCTGCTTGTCGATCACGAAGGAGGCGCGGTAAGTGATTCCCGCGTCCTCGTCGAGAACGTCGTAGGCACGCGAGACGCGCTTGTGGATGTCAGCGATGATCGGGTAGGTCACGCCTTCGATGCCGCCTTCCTTCTTGGGAGTCCGCAGCCAGGCCATATGCGAGTGCGCCGAGTCGACGGAGCAGCCGAGCACGACGGCGTCGCGGCTTTCGAACTCCTTCAGGGCTTCCTCGAAAGCGTGGATCTCGGTGGGACAGACGAAGGTGAAGTCGAGCGGGTAGAAAAAGAGGATGACGTACTTCTTGCCCTTGTACTGCGACAGGGAAAGCTGTTGGACGGACTGGCCGACGGCCGCGTCCTCGGTGAAGTCAGGGGCTGCTTTGCCGACGAGAACTGCCATGATGAAATCCTTTCGATGGGGGTGACTGCGAGACGCTGAATATAGCAAGCGGGCGCGCGTCTCGCGCGTTCTGCTCGGGCCGATCGCGCCGCCTTCGGAGCTGACGCGCTCCGGACGGGCGGAGGCTTTCCCGCAATCAGTCCGCGCGTCGCAGGCGGAGGTGGCGCCCCCCTTCGGGGCCATGTAGCGAGGGCTTCCACTGGTGCCGTTCGAGAAGGTTCGCCGCACCCTTCCAGAAAGTTTCGGTTTGCACCGGTTCGTGAACAGAAACGATTCCATTCGATGCAATGAACGATTTGAGAGGCGCAAGTTTTTCCGCGATGCCGTAACGCGCCTCGACTTCGTCCGGGAGTGCGGGTGCGGATGCGTTGGCGGGATCGGAGAGCCACCCGTCTTCGTCGGCATGCACCTCGCCGAGGCTGTCGGCGCAAAGGATCAGGTCGAAGCGCGGCGGGGGAGCCGCACTTGCGGGGTCGAAAATCGTGAACCCCTTCGAGGCCAGCGTCTTCAGCGAGACGGGGGAGAGGTCGGCAACGAATACCTTGGCATCGAGTGCATCCCGCAGATACCCCCCCAAAAAACCGCCGCCGGCTCCGAAATCGAGGATCGTTGCTCCGTGGAGTGCCGCACCCTGCAAACTTTCCGCGATGCGGACAAGGCGTTGGAAGCGGTAGCAGGCGAGAAGATCGTGCAGGCCATGCTCCGCGACGAAGTCGTAGAAACTCCTGCAGGTATGCTGCGCGGGGTAGGCGATAAAAGCACGATGCAATCTGGCGAAGCGGTGCGCGTCGGCGGAAGCAAAGCGGGCATCAACGGCAGCCAGAACGCCCTGCCAGGTCATGGGAGCGAGTCCTTGGCGGCGAAAGCTTTCCTCCGGAGAATCAGGCATGGGGTGGCAAGATGCAAAATGGCGGCAACGCACCGTCTTCGTGCTGATGAAAATGGCGCATTTGCTATGCTTGGGCCAGCCCGCCGCACCGTTTCAGAGGGAGTTCCGCTTATGCCCGCCCCGGCCAAACCCCGCACCCGAACCGCAAACCGCAAGGAATCCTCGCTTGAAGAGGACGCAGCCCGTTCCAAGGAGGCGATCCAGGAGGCCTTTTTCAGGCACCTCGAATTGTCGTTGGGCAAGGACAAGTACTCCTCGACCGCCTACGACAAGTATCTGGCGCTCGCGTTCGCCGTGCGCGACCGTTTGATCGCGCGATGGATCAGGACACAGCAGACGTACTATCGCCAGGACGCCCGGCGCCTCTATTACATCTCGATGGAATTCCTGATGGGGCGGACCTTGGGCAACGCCATGGTCAATCTCGGCATCGACGCCGCCGCGCACGAGGCGATGTATGACCTGGGGATGGATCTGAACGACTTGCGCGGACAGGAACTCGAAGCGGGTCTCGGCAACGGCGGGCTCGGTAGACTGGCGGCCTGCTTTCTCGACTCCATGGCGACACTGGAACTACCCGCCTACGGATACGGCATCCGGTACGACTACGGCATGTTCCACCAGAAGATCCGGGACGGTTTCCAGCACGAGCATCCCGACAACTGGTTGCGTCTTCCGAATCCCTGGGAGATCCGCCGTCCCGAGTATACCGTGCCGGTCCATTTCAAGGGACGCGTGGTCTCGAGAAAGAACGCCCAGGGCGGCACCGTGTTCGAATGGGTCGATACGGAAACCGTGCTTGCCTGCCCCTATGACACGCCGATTCCGGGATACGGAAACAACACGGTGAACACGCTGCGGCTTTGGTCCGCCCAGTCTTCGGATGAATTCGGCCTGCACTACTTCAACAGCGGCGATTATCTGGAAGCGAACAAGGATATCGCGCTTGCAGAGAGCATTTCCAAGGTGCTCTACCCGAACGACAACTCCATGAACGGCAAGGAGCTGCGCCTCAAGCAGCAATACTTCATGTGCGCGGCGACCCTGCATGACATCTTGCGCCGGCACAAGAAGTACCACAAGGATTGCAGCGAGCTTGCCGACAAGGCCTGCATTCAGCTGAACGACACGCACCCCGCGATTTCGATTCCGGAATTGATGCGCCTTCTGGTGGATGAGGAGGGGATGTCGTGGGAACACGCCTGGGACATCACGACGCGCGTCTTCGCCTACACCAACCACACCGTGCTCCCCGAGGCGCTGGAAAAGTGGGGAGTCGACCTCTTGGGCCGCCTGCTCCCACGGCATTTGCAAATCATTTTCGAGATCAACTACCGCTTCCTGAAGCAGGTCTCCTGGAAGTACCCGGGGGACTCGGAGCGCCTGCGCCGCATGTCCCTGATCGAGGAGGAAGGGCAGCGCTCGGTGCGCATGGCTTATCTCGCCGTCGTCGGATCCCATGCGGTCAACGGGGTTGCGGCCCTGCATACGGAACTTCTCAAGTCGCGCGTACTCGATGATTTCCACGAAATGATGCCGGGGAAGATCCACAACAAGACCAACGGCATCACTCCGAGGCGGTGGCTTTACAAGGCGAATCCCAGGCTGTCGTCCCTGATCACGGAGAAGATCGGAAACGACTGGGTTCGCGATTTTACGCGGATCCGCGAGATCGAAAAGTGGGCCGACGACGCGGATTTCCTTTCACGGTGGCGTGACATCAAGCGGGAGAACAAATCGAGGCTCGCGGACTGGATCCGCTACACGCAGGACATTTCCGTCGACCCGGATTCCATGTTCGACGTGCAGGTCAAGCGCATCCACGAATACAAGCGCCAAGCGCTCAACGCGTTGCACATCATCCACCTCTACAACCGCATCAAGGCCGGGGATACCCAGGGGATGGTTCCGCGGACATTCCTGTTCGGGGGCAAGGCCGCTCCCGGGTATCACGTGGCCAAGCTGGTGATCAAGCTGATCAACTCGGTGGGAGCTGTCGTCAACGCGGATCCTGACTCGCGCGACCTGCTCAAAGTGGTTTTCCTCGAAGATTACCGGGTCTCGCTCGCGGAAAAGGTGTTTCCTGCGAGCGACCTTTCGGAGCAGATCTCGACCGCAGGGACGGAGGCGAGCGGCACGGGCAACATGAAGTTCGCCATCAACGGCGCGCTCACCATCGGCACGCTCGACGGCGCGAATGTCGAGATCCGCGAAGAAGTCGGTGAAGAGAACATCTTCATCTTCGGAATGACGGCCGAGGAGGTTCACGCGCGCAAGCGCGCCGGATACGACCCCGCGGCGGTTCTGGCGGAAGACGGGGACCTTTCCGCAGTGATGGATCTTTTCCGTTCTGGGTATTTCTGTCCCGAAGATCCCAGCCTGTTCGCCCCGTTCCTCGACGGCTTGATGAAGCGCGACGAGTACATGCTCTTTGCCGATTTCGCTTCCTACACGGCATGTCAGGGAAACGTCTCCTCGCTGTATCTCGACGAGGACGCGTGGACGCGCAAGGCGGTTCTCAACCTGGCCCGCATGGGGAAATTCTCATCGGATCGCACCATCGCCGAATACAACCGTGATGTCTGGAAGGCCCCTTCCATCGCCATCGAGCCCCCGGGTAAAGGATGAAGTCAATCCCGATGACAGACACCATCATCATCTCGAACGTTTCGGACGATCCCTTTGCAATCGATCTCGCCCACATGTGCGGGCAGGTCGAGGAGATCGCCGACCTGATTTCGCTGAAGGTTTACGCGAACACCGAGTTTTGTCCGCGCTACATCAGCGACGAGGGCAACCTGGATGCCATCGGTCGTTCCCTCGAGGGCAAGACCGTGGTGATTTGCTCCGCGGCCACCAGCGACAGTCGCGGCTCCCTCGCAATGCGAACGTTGATGTTGGCCCGCGGCGCGAAGGAGAATGGCGCGCGCAAGGTGATCCTGATCGAGCCGGATCTTTTTTTCTCGGCCCAGGATCGCGGCCCTCACCGTGGTGAGGGTGAGGAGGATCGCCCCCTTGAAGATCTCAAGAAATTCGATGGGCAGCCGTTCACGGCGAAGCTTTATGCAGAACTCCTTAAGTACTCGGGAATCGATGCAGTCATCACCGTGCACAACCACAGCGCAAAGGTGCAGACCTTGTTCGGGCGCGCATTCGGCGGAGAGTTTTACAACCTGATCCCCGACGAGGTCTACGCCGATTACCTGAAATATTCGGACATGGTTGTCACGGGAAAGGATGGTGACAACCTCGTGTTGTGCGCCCCCGACATGGGCGCGCTTCCGTTTGTCCATCAGGTGCGCGAGTCCATGGGCCTGTCCCGGGTTCCGTGCATTGTCATGGAAAAGTCCCGCACCGGCGAGCGTCAGGTGACCATGGCGGTGAGCGAGCGTTCGGATGTGCGCCTCGAGGATCTGGCCGGCAAGGACGTGATTATCCTCGACGATATGGTGCGCACTGGCTCGACGGTGGTTGAATGCTGCCGTTTGCTGCGAGAAGGAAACCCTCACAAAATCGTATTCGGTGTCACGCATTTTTACTCCTCGCCAGAGGGGCGCGAGAACCTGAATTCTCCTGCCTTGGACGAGATCCTGTCCCTGAACACCATCCCCTCGATTCTGAACCGCGACAGCCAGGGACGCCTGCGCAAGAAAATGGTCGTGCTCAAAATCGAAAAATGGATCGCCCGCTTCCTCTTGGGAAAACTCGGGAAAAACGTCGCGAAGTTCGATCGGGACTTTTATTCCGTCGACATGTCCTCGAAGAATCCGCGCTGGCGCCCCGGAACGTCCGCAGGCCGGTGAAAACGGGCCTCCCGACCACTGATTTCTAGTTTGTCGGTTCGCGGGAGGCCTTCTCCCGCACGATGAGATTGGCGCATCATGGATTTTTCAGCACTGCGGGCGGAGATGAAGAAGGGCGATCCGGAGAACCTTCGGGGCAAGCTCATCGCCTACGTTCACGTGGATTCGACGCAGGAGCCGCGCATGCCCGGCGAGGAAGCCTCGCCATTGGAGGGGCTTGTCCGCAACGGCATTCTCGCCGTTCAGGCAAACTATGTGGATCAACGCAACATCCGGGACTTCTTCAAAAAGGAGTTCGGTATCTCTCTTGAGAAGGGGATCGAGGAGGTCATCGAGCAGGCGCGGGAAACCGGTGGGCTCGAGGGAGCACTTGATCCGGATGCTGTCAAGGAACGTCTTGATTCGATGAAGAACGCCGACTTTATTCCCATTCCCGCGAAGGTCGCCTTTTTCCAGGACGAACAGGAAATGCTTTCACAGGATGCCGACGTGTATTGCCTGGGCAGGTTTTCGGTATTGAGCCATGCGCACTTGTGCGTCAATTCGTTCCCGATCCTCTATCAGGCCTATTATCGCGAGCAGGAGCACCAGACCGTCGAGCTCGAGATCAGCGCCCTGCTGCGCACCATCGAGGGGCCGAAGCCCCAGTCCACACCCGCCGAGCCGCTCCCGGAGAACTGGAAGCAGCATCTTCTCACGGTTCTCATTCCCCGCATGATTTACACGCGTGATCCCGGTGGGGAGGAGCATGCCAAGTCCGTCGAAGAGTTCCGTTCCTTCATGGAGAGCTTCGGGCAGCCGGATGACACGGAGTCGGTGCTTGCCTTGATCGAAAAAAGCGAGAACTTTGACGCGCCGACCTTGCGGAAGCTGGAATTGCTCGTTTCGAAGGTCGAGGCGCTCCAGCAGGAGAATTATGAGAAGCTGGAAGCGATCAGGAACGAGCTGAAGGAGATGGACTGAGTCCGTCTCCGTGCGTCTTGAGTTCGCATTCTCCGTCTCTCATTTCCACGTACTCGAGCCGGCGCAGCCACTCTCCCGTGTTGACATAGACCCCTTCGGGCAGTTTTTTCACGTATCCTGCGTGGATGTGGCCGTGGATGAGGATGTCGTATCGTCCGTTGCCCAGCAGGCGGCGGGCCTCGGTTTCGTAGGCGTGAAGGTCGGGCGGGCTGTGGCGGGCACGCGAAAGCATTCCGACCTTCAGGGCGATGCGCATTCCCAGGTCGGGGTGCAGCAGCTTCCACGCGCCGTTTGCCAGGGGATGGTGCAGCACCCGGCGCACCATGCGGTACTTCCGTTCACCCGGAAGCATCCCGTCTCCGTGGAGCAGAAAAAGCTTCTTCCCTTGTAGCTCGATGTTGAAGGGGTCGTCATGCGTGATGATGCCGAGTTGCTCCCGAAAGAAGCTTCCGAGATTGAAGTCGTGGTTGCCGCGCAGGTAGTGGATTTCCACGCCGGACCCGCGCAGGGTGTCGAGCGCGGAGAGCACCCCGAAATGATGCTTGGGGATGAAGTGACGGTACTCCATCCAGAACTCGAAGATGTCGCCCAGCAAAAAAAGATGGGATGCCCGTCCTTGCAGCCCGCGGAGCCATCTCTCGAATGCCTTCTCGCGTCCGGGGGCGGCCCCGGACCATGGGGTTCCGAGGTGCAGGTCGGAAATGAAAAACGCGCTGGAGGGGGGCATACCGGGGTAATGTACTTTCGGGTCGAAGCGACGCCTCGCCCATGCGCTTCGGTGGGAGCGATTTTCGGGTCGAGGCGGCTCCTCGCCCATACATTTCGGTCGCATCGATTATTTTGTGGGCCCATGCTCGAAGCCGCCACGCCGCACAAACTCCACATTCTCATCTGCACCAATGCCCGTCACGACGGAACACCGTCATGCGGTGACTCCGGCGAAGCACAACGCGTTTTTGAGAATCTCAAGGCACGTCTGAAGGCTGCCAAGCTTCCCGTTCGCGTGTCGCGCACGGGATGCCTCGGCCCTTGCGCGCAAGGGCCGAACGTGATGTGTTATCCACACGGCCTGTGGCTGCAAGGGGTGGAGGAGGGGGATCTCCCCGCCATCGAGGCCCGTGTCAGGGGACTTCTGGCGGGTGGGGAAGCGATCCAGGAATGACAAAGGGGGACGATGCCCCCCGACGTTTGAGCACCATTCCGTTCCGGATTAGAAGTGAAAGTATACGGCAAGCGAAACCGGGAAGGTTTCCAGGGAAACGTCCCAGTAATGCGCGTCATACAGGGAATTCCCGTCGTGCCGGTACGTGGTGAACATGTAGAGGGCGTCGGCAAGCGCAAGCTCGATCGAGACTCCGGACCATGGGAACCAGTACCCGCCCACCTTTGCCGCCGCGCCGTAGGACCAGACATAGACATCGTTTTGCATGGATGTATATCCGATGATGGGGCCGGCGGAGAAGAAGGCTCCGAAGCGCTCTTCAATCGGCCTGTTGACACGCAGGAACGGGGACGCGGCGAAAATCGCCTGCACCCCGGATACTTCGGGGAAGGTCGCGCCGATCTCCAGCCCCATGACATGAGTGTCGGACAGGGCACGCCCGAAACTCAAGGTGAATCCGGCCTCTTTATCCGTGGAAAATTCGTCATGGTAGCCGCTGAACCCCGCAGAGCCTCCGATTTGCAAGCCTCCCTCCCTGTATTGTGCGGCGGCGTTCGACGCCAGGATGAATGAGCATGCCAATGCAATCACCAAAAACTTCATGATGTTTCCTTTGCAAAACGGGAATCAAACACACGCACGAGGCTTTCCTCGCGTGTTGTCATGATACTCCGGAGTTTTGCATTTGTGGTGACGAAAATGATTTATCTTCGATCACGATACGCCAAGATCGTGCAGATGTTTCGTCAACGACTCTTCCGTCGCTTCGGGAAAGTAATGCGGAAACGGCTCCGGCAAATTGAAGTCGGTTCCGGAAATTCCCTCGCCATGCGAGTCGCGAATTTCAAGCGAGACGGCGTGCAGCACTTGGTGCTGTGCTCCCAGCACGGCATGATCGTCCGCGTGGAGTTCCCCCTCCAGGCGCTTGAGGTAATACCGCCCCCCATGCCCGTACACCTTGTCGCCGACGACGGGGTGCCCGATCGACGCAAGGTGCACGCGGATCTGGTGCTTGCGGCCCGTCACCGGTTGAACAAGCACGAGCGTTTTATTGGCGCGCGCGAAGAGCGGGCGGAACAGCGTGCGTGCGGGCTTCCCGCCTGGGTGCGGATGCATGCGCGTGCGGATGGGGTCTCCCGCAAGTTCGCCGAGAGGTGAGTCCACCGAGCCGCCCTCCGTCAGGACGCCTTCCACGACTGCGAGGTAGGTCTTGCTCCAACGGGTCTCCGCGTTGCCGGGAGAGAACCGCCGCAGGGCTTCGCGTCCGCGCGCGAAGGCGACGATTCCGCTGGTCTCGACGTCGAGGCGGTTCAACGGCGTCCAGCCCGCATCGCCCTTGAAGGCGCGGTACAGGTTCGCCAGAACATTCACGAACACTTTTCCGGTCTTGTGAACCGGAAGCCCTGCGGGTTTGTGCACCAGCGCAAGGCAATCGGAGCAGGAAAGTTCGCGGAAATCAAGCGGAACGGCCGGTTCCTCATATCCATCCACGCAATATTCGATTCGCATGCCGCGTTCGACGCGTGTGTCCGGATCCGCCATGCGGTTTTCCAGAAGGACCTTTCCCTCACGCACGCGTTCCTTCCATTCTTCCGCGGTATGGTAGGGGAAGCGGCGCGCCAGGAACTCCAAAAAAGAAACGCCGCCCTCGGAAGGGGCGGCGATGCGGGAAAACACGGCGCGCACGGGGCGCGTCGGAAGCTCCACTATTCCTCGATCCACGACAGCGCGGCTTCGCGGATCTGTCCGGGAGTGATGTGATAGTTGAAGCTCGAGTAGCGGATGAACTCGCCTTTTTCGTTGATGAGGTACACCACGGGAATGGTTCCCACGCCGTAGTTGTCGCCGAAGGTCCTGTTGATGTCTTGCATCACCGGCATGCGGACGCCGTAGTCGCGGATGAAGCCACGGATTTCGTCCTCGCTGTTGAAACGGATGGCCAAGGCCATCGAAGAATATCCCCGGGGGGCGAGTTCGTCGGCAAGGCGTTGCACATGGCCGACGCTGGTCTGGCAGTGGGGGCATTTCGCCGAGAAGTAGTACAGGATCATCTTGCGCCCCTGGAACTGGGAGAAGTCCAGGCTGGCATTCGAAACGGGGCGCATGGAAAGGCCGAAGTCGATGCGCCGGGGTTCGCCCTTCTCGTCGAGCAGGAAGGTCGGAGCCTGGTTGGCGCGGGGGCCCTGCGCCGATTGGGCATGGAGGGACGAAAAGCCGAGAGCGAGGACCGCGAGGGTAAGCAAGGGGGTCAAGCGCATGTGAGGTTCCTTCTGAACGGTACGGGGCATAAGATACATGGGGGTCGCCTTGCGGACAACGGCCCGGCGGCCTGCATTTATATTCCGGTCCTTACGTCGGGGGACTCATGAATGTTTGGGTGGTCGGGGGAGCGGGATACATCGGTTCCCATGTCTGCAAGGCGCTGCGCCAGGCAGGTCATGCACCCATGGTGTTCGACGATTTGTCCACCGGGCGGCGCGAGAACCTCCCCCCCGACGTGATTTTCAGGAAGGGGAGCATCTTGGAGCCCGACGCACTGCGCAAGGCCTTCAGCGAATTCCCCGGAGACGCCGTCATCCATCTCGCCGCACTGAAGGCGGCAGGGGAAAGCATGCGGAGTCCCGAAGTCTACGCCAGGCACAACATCGCGGGATCCATCAACCTGCTCGAGGCGATGCTCGAAGCAAGGTTGCCGCGCATCGTGTTTTCTTCCAGCGCGGCCGTGTACGGTCCCCCCGAAAGACTGCCGCTCGACGAAGCGCACCCCACGCGTCCCGAAAACTTTTATGGGCACACCAAGCTCGTTATCGAGGAGTTGCTCGCATGGTACGGGCGCCTCAAGGGAATCGGGCACGTTTCCCTGCGTTACTTCAACGCTGCCGGGTACGATCCCGAAGGCGGCATCACGGGGCTCGAGAAAAATCCCGCAAACCTGATTCCCGTGGTCATGGAGGCGGCGCTCGGGTGGCGCGACGGGGTCGAGGTATTCGGCGACGATTATGAGACCGACGATGGCACGTGCATCCGCGACTATGTTCACGTAACCGATCTCGCGACGGCGCATGTCGCCGCGCTGGAGCATCTGGAACGCGGAAGGGAAAGCATGATCCTCAATCTCGGGACCGGATCGGGAAGCAGCGTTCTCGAGATCGTGCGCCGCGCCGCGGAGGTCTCCGGGCGACCGGTTCCCTTTGAAATTGCCGCCCGTCGCGCGGGAGATCCCGCCGTCGTCGTCGCATCCGCCGCACTTGCGTCCGAAGTCCTCGGATGGAGCCCGCGGCACAGCGACATCGACACAATCCTGCGCACCACCTGGAATGTCTATGCTTCGGCCGGTCGCAGCTGAACGGGCATCCGGATCCTTGCCCCGCGCCCGCCGTTCCCTGTCTGCTCCCAGCGACCGACTATCTTTCCGACATGCCGCGTTACGCCATCGCCTTCATCACGCCGAACTCTTCATTGATCCACCGCCTGGTGGAAATGGACTCACGCGATGCGGCGTTGCACGCTTTCTTCGATCAGTTCGCCGCGTCCGAAGGCTACACTCCCGATCCCGAGGGGTACGCCTATTTCCTCGACGACTTCAATGGTCCCGACGAGCCCATGGGAAGCATTCTGGAGACCTGATTTCGTGAAACCACGCGTGGCCGTTCTCATGGGCGGCGTGTCCCCCGAACATCCGGTTTCCCTTGCTTCGGGATGCGGCGTGCTCTCCCGCATCGATGCGGCACGCTTCGACGCGTTCCCCGTGCTCGTCTCGCGCGAGAACCAGTGGGTTTGGCCGAAGCGGGCGGAGGATGTTCCGAAAGATCTTGATCCGGAAGGTGCGGGGGAGTTTCTCCGCGAGCCCCCCTCCGGTTGGGGACGCTGTGTGTTCCCCGGCCTCGAGGGGAGACCCGACGCCGATGTTTACTTCCTGGCGCTGCACGGCGTCGGCGGCGAGGACGGCGTGCTCCAGGAGCGCCTCGAGCAGCTCGGGCAGCCTTTCACGGGCAGCCGAAGCGCGGGCTGCAGGAACGCGATGGACAAGATACGTTCCAAGGAACTGTACCGCGCCCACGGGATTCCCACCGCGGCGTGGATCACGCTGCGGTCCGGAGAAGACGGCGCCGCGGATCGCGTGGTGCGAGAGATCGGACTACCGGCCGTGCTCAAGCAACCCGAGGGGGGATCGAGCATCGGCGTTGCCATCGTCAAGTCGCGGGAGCAACTGGACCAAGCCTTGCGTGAACTCGGGAGCGATTCCGGGGTCCTGCTGGCGGAAGCGTTCGTGCGCGGCAAGGAATGCAGCTGCGGCGTGCTTGAGGGCTTCGACCCCGTGCTGCCCCCAACCGAGATTCGTCCGAAGGAGGACGGCTTTTTTTCCTTCGAGGCCAAATACCAGGCGGGGCGCACCGACGAAATCACCCCCGCGGAGTTTCCGCACGATGTCGTCGTGGAGATCCAGCGGCACGCCGCGGCGGCGCATGCCGCGCTCGGCCTCTCCGTGTACAGCCGCACCGACTTCATCTGGGACGGCACGGGAGTGTGGGCGCTCGAGACCAACAACCTTCCCGGGTTCACGCCCACCTCGTTGCTTCCCCAGCAGGCGGCACACTGCGGCATGGGGTACAGTGAGCTTGTGAGCCACGTCATCGACGAGAGCCTGCGGCAATGGAGGGGGGAATGAGCGGGGCATCTCCCTCTTTGGGCATGGTTTTTGATCTGTCGCACGCGGGTTTCGCTGCCGTACTCAATGCTGGGGCGACGATGGTGGCGGCGCACGATGTCCGCCGACCCGGCACGCGCCATGAAGACGCCGCGGAGTGGACGGAAACATTGCTGCGCCAGGCCGGGGGCGGTTTCGGGGATCTTGCCTGGATTTGCGTGGGAATCGGGCCGGGAAGCTTCACCGGCATTCGCATCGCGATGGCCTTTGCCCAAGGACTTGCTCTTCCCCGAAGCATCCCCCTCCACGGCTTCACGACTTTTGAAGCCCTCCGCCTCTCTTACAAGGGCCCCGCGCCTGCCGTGGCTGTGATCCCGGCCAATGCCGGCAGGTTCTATGCGTCTTTCGGGGCCCGGGACGAGGGGAAGCTGCTCGAGGCGGAGGAGCTTTTCGGAAGCCTTCCTGCAGGTGCGATCGGACTGGCTCCCGCTATCGAAGAGGATTTGGAACGCGCGTTCAGGGGCCACGCCGGGCTGTGGGCTCCCGGCACCGAATGGGATGCCATCTCCATCGCGCGCGAAGCCCGGGCTTCGGGTCGGGGCGTAGACCGCCCGGTGTATCTGCAACTCTCCGCCGCGGAAGCCGCTCACGTTGCGCGGCAGGCTGGTTTGTGACTGCGCAGGGCGAAATCAGGGTCCGGAGTTTTTCCCCGAGTGACGCCAAAACCGTCGCCCTGCTGGAACGACGCTGTAACCCGCAACCATGGAGCGAAGCCTCACTCCTCGCGCTCGCTGACCCGGCGGGCGGGCGCTGCGGACTGCTCGCCGAACGGAACGGAGCCGTTTTGGGATACGTGTTCGCGTCACTTGCGGCAGGGGAGTCCGAGATTCTCATCCTTGGCGTCGATCCTGATGCACGACGCATGGGAGTGGCCCGTACCCTGCTGGAAGGGCTCCTTGGATCCTTGCGCGCCGACGGGGTGGGGGCGGTGCATCTCGAGGTGCGCGAGGGGAATCACGCGGCGCGCGCGCTTTACCGGGCGGCAGGTTTCGTAGAGGCAGGGCTGCGGCGGGGCTATTACTCGGATAATGGCGAAAATGCCGTGCTTCTGCGCAGGGATTGCTAACTTTGCCCCCCATGCCCAAAGCCATTCTTACGACCCGACACGGCGACATCACCCTTGAGTTTTTCCCCGAAGTCGCCCCCAATCACGTTGAAAATTTTCTGGATTTGGCCCGTCAGGGGTTCTATGACGGAACGACCTTCCATCGGGTCATCCCCGGATTCATGATCCAGGGCGGGGACCCGAACAGCAAGCAGGAAGACCGTCGCTTTCACGGAACCGGTGGCTCAGGCAAGAACGTCAAGGCGGAGTTCAACAAGACTCCCCATGCCCGCGGGGTCCTCTCGATGGCCCGCTCCTCGAATCCGGACTCGGCCTCTTCCCAGTTCTTCATCGTGGTGGAGGATGCCCCGCATCTTGACGGCCAGTACACGGCGTTCGGGCGCGTGGCTGCCGGCATGGAGGTCGCCGACAAGATCGTGGCCGAGAAGACCGACCACCGTGACAACCCCCTGACGGCGGTTCCGATCACGGTGAAGGTCGTCGAGGACTAAGGCTCCCGCCCCTGTCGCGGAGGTTCCGCGGCGGGCTGCACGCACCCATCACTTTATCCCAGGCGGACGCGCGACATGCCCAAGAGACAGGATATCCACACCATCATGCTTCTCGGCAGCGGCCCGATCGTCATCGGGCAGGCCTGCGAATTCGATTATTCGGGCACCCAGGCCTGCAAGGCCTTGCGCGAGGAAGGGTATCGCGTGGTGCTGGTGAACTCGAACCCGGCCACCATCATGACCGACCCCGGCATGGCGGATGCGACCTATGTGGAGCCGCTGACCTGGGAGATCTGCGAAAAGATCATCATCAAGGAAAAGCCCGACGCCGTTCTTCCGACCGTGGGCGGGCAAACGGGGCTAAATCTGGCCGTCGAGTTGGCCGAGCGTGGGATTCTCGAGAAGTACGGCGTGGAGATGATCGGCGCCGACCTGAAGGCCATCCGCAAGGCCGAGTCCCGCAAGCAGTTCAAGGAAGCCATGGAAGCGATCGGCATCGAGTCCGCCCGTTCGTCCGTGGTGCGCACGATGGAAGAAGCGCGCGCTGTGAAGGCCGAAGTCGGCCTGCCTCTCGTCATCCGCCCCGCATTTACCCTCGGCGGCGCCGGCGGCGGTTTTGCGTATACGGATGCCGAGTTCGAGCGGATCGCCGCCAGCGGCCTTGATCTCAGCCCCATTTCCGAAATCCTGGTCGAGGAGTCTCTTGTCGGCTGGAAGGAATACGAGATGGAGGTGATGCGCGACAAGAAAGACAATGTCGTCATCATCTGTTCCATCGAGAACATCGACCCCATGGGCGTTCACACGGGCGACTCCGTCACCGTGGCCCCCGCGCAGACGCTGACCGACAAAGAGTACCAGCGCATGCGCGACGCCTCCATCGCTTGTATCCGGGAGATCGGCGTCGAGACGGGCGGATCCAACGTACAGTTCGCGGTCAACCCGGCCGACGGGCGCATGATCATCATCGAGATGAATCCGCGCGTGTCGCGTTCGTCCGCCCTCGCTTCCAAGGCTACGGGCTTTCCGATCGCCAAGATCGCCGCCAAACTCGCGGTCGGGTACACGCTCGACGAGCTCAAGAACGACATCACCAAGGTCACCCCCGCATGCTTCGAACCGACCATCGATTATGTGGTCACGAAAATCCCGCGTTTCACCTTCGAGAAATTCCCGCAGGCCGAGCCCGTGCTGGGTACGCAGATGAAGTCCGTGGGCGAGGCAATGGCCATTGGTCGCACGTTCAAGGAATCCCTGCAAAAGGCCGTTCGGTCACTGGAGACGGGCCGCGCCGGGCTCGGTGCGGATGGCAAAAAGGAAATTCCGGACACGGATCTCGAGAAGAATCTCGATTTCAAGCGTCCCGGGATCGACCGCGTGCTTTCCGTCAAGCGCGCCTTCGAGCTCGGCTGGAGCCTCGAGCGTGTTCACGAGGCAAGCCGGATCGATCGCTGGTTCCTCAATCACATCCTCGACCTCGCGAATTTCGAGAAGGCCGAGCTCGCCGGACGCAAGCTGGATTCGATCGGGTCCGTCGTGCTCCGCAAGGCGAAGCAGTGGGGCTACTCCGACATGCAGCTGGCTTGGCTGACCGGTTCCACCGAGGATGCCGTGCGTGGCCGTCGCAAGGAGCTCGGCATTCTTCCGGTCTTCAAGACCGTTGACACCTGCGCCGCCGAATTCAAGGCGTACACGCCGTACCACTATTCGGCCTACGACGAGGAGAACGAGTCCGTTCCGTCCGACCGCAAGAAGGTCATCATCGTCGGCGGCGGTCCCAACCGCATCGGACAGGGGATCGAGTTCGACTACGCCTGCTGCCAGGCCTCGTTCGCCTTGCAGGAAGAGGATTGCGAGGCCATCATGGTCAACTCCAATCCCGAAACCGTTTCCACGGACTACGACACGTCCGACAAGCTTTATTTCGAGCCCTTGACGCGCGAGGACATTCTCAACATCGTCGACCTGGAGAAGCCCCACGGCGTCATCCTGCAGTTCGGCGGCCAGACTCCGCTCAAGCTCGCGACAGCCCTCGAGCAGGCGAAGGTTCCGATCCTCGGGACTTCGCCTACTTCGATCGATATCGCGGAAGACCGCAAGCTGTTCGCGGAGCTCTGCGACAAGCTCGACTTGACCCAGCCCCCCAACGGCATCGCGACTGACACGCAGGGGGCCGTCGAGGTTGCGCGCCGCATCGGGTACCCCGTGCTGCTGCGTCCCTCCTTCGTGCTCGGGGGCCGCGCCATGGCGATCGTTTACGCCGAGGAAGAGTTGCGCCGCTACATGGAAACGGCAGTGGAAGCATCTCCCGAACGCCCCGTTCTCGTCGACAAGTTCCTCGGCAACGCGATGGAGGTCGACGTCGACGCCGTCTCCGACGGCAAGGACGTAGTGGTCGCCGGCGTCATGCAGCACATCGAGGAGGCCGGCGTCCACTCCGGTGACTCCGCCTGCTTCCTGCCGCCGCAGGACCTTTCCGAAGACGTGCTCGCGGAACTGCGTCGCCAGACCGTGGATCTGGCGCGCGAACTCGGTGTCGTCGGCTTGATGAACGTGCAATATGCTGTGAAAGACGGCACCGTCTACATCCTCGAGGTCAATCCCCGGGGGAGCCGCACCGTGCCCTTCGTGAGCAAGACGCTGGGCGCCCCCCTGACGAAGATCGCCACGAAGGCGATGCTGGGAATGACCCTGGCGCAGCAGAATTTCACCGAGGCCCCCATGGTGAGCCACGTGGCTGTCAAGGAGAGCGTTTTCCCCTTCGCAA
Organism: Fibrobacteria bacterium; assembly: GCA_050486505.1. Taxonomy (GTDB): domain Bacteria; phylum Fibrobacterota; class Fibrobacteria; order UBA11236; family UBA11236; genus UBA11236. Next base: position 30,567 of record JBJHDK010000024.1, read on the forward strand.
AGTTCCACGGCGTGGATACGTTACTCAGCCCCGAAATGAAGTCCACGGGCGAGGTCATGGGAATCGACCCTGATCCCGCCTTGGCATTCGCCAAGGCCCAGATCGCGGCAGGCAACAGTCTCCCGCGCGTCGGCCAGGTGTTCCTCTCGGTCAACGACAGCGACAAGGATGCAATGGTTCCCATCGCCCGCGAACTCGAATCCCTCGGTTTCGACCTCTTGGCAACCGCAGGAACGACTCGTCGTTTGCGTGAGGAAGGGATCGCTTGCCGGGAGTTGAACAAGGTTTCGCAGGGGTCGCCGCACATTGTGGATCTGATCCAGGCCAAGCAGTGCGCCTTGCTCATCAATACCCCGCAAAGTCGCGCCTCCGTCGAGGACGACGGCCAGATCCGCAAGGCCGCCTTGCTGGCCCAGATTCCCTACACGACCACGCTTTCAGGGGCACGGGCAGCCGTTTCCGCGATCCGTGGCCTGGCTCACGGCGAGCTGTCGGTCAGATCGTTGCAGGAGTACCACGCGGCGGGATAGTGGCCCGCACTGATGTTCCGCCGCCGGCTCGAAGCTTCCGCCCGCCGTTTTTCGTAGCATATTGGGTCATGCGCTCGCTTCCGGCATCATTCATCCTGCGCACTTCCGCGCTCTTGGCGGCGGTTTTCTTGCTGCAGGGCTGCGGAGCATACTTCAATACGTACTTCAATGCGCAGAAGGCTTACAA